>JBFGQG010000369.1:0-4318 GCA_041564295.1 Anaerolineales bacterium
CCCAGGCCTGGGATTTGTGGACGGAGCAACGCGTGATATTGATCAACCACTATGGACTCACCCTGTACGATCCGAACCACCAGCAATTCTTGCGAGAACAGCTCGAAGAATTCTTTTTCGGCGATGGGGCGCAGCTTCCGGAAGGTTGGACACCGCCGGGGACGCCAGGCGCTAAGGGCGGCGGTAAAGGTGCGCCTGCGCAGCGCAAGTAAACTGCATCCGTTCGTTTTCACAAAACCTGAATGAAAATCGTTCTTTTGTCTACCTATGAAATGGGCCACCAGCCGCTCAGCCTCGCCTGGCCGCTGGCTGCAATCCTGAGAGCGGGGTTGGATGCCCGCGCATTTGACCTTTCTGTCCAGGATTTTCCTGACGCCGAAGTCAGGGAAGCACGTCTGGTTGCCGTCAGTGTTCCAATGCTGACCGCTCTGCGCCTGGGTGTTGAGGTCGCGGCGCGTGTACGAGAAGTCAACCCGGGTGCGCATATCTGTTTTTATGGCCTGTATGCCCACTTAAATGCTGGGTATTTGGAACAGGCTGACCTCGCTGACACAATCCTTGCAGGTGAAATCGAACCTGGTCTGGTTCGCCTCGCGCGGACCCTCGGCAGCAAACCCATTGAAACGTCCTCCATTCAAATTGAGCGTATGGATTTCCCGGTCCCGCACCGCACGGGCCTGCCGAATCTGGATGCCTATGCACGGCTGGAGATCGATGGTGAACAACGTCTGGCAGGATACGCGGAATCCACGCGGGGCTGCCTGCACACGTGCGCCCACTGTCCCGTGGTACCAGTTTATAACGGTCGCTTTTTCGCCGTCCCGGTGGACGTGGTTCTGGAAGACATCCGCCAGCAGGTGGACGCCGGTGCAGCACACATCACTTTCGGTGACCCTGATTTTCTCAACGGCCCAACCCACGCGCTGCGCGTTGCTCGGGCCTTGCATGCAAAATTCCCGGCGCTTACCTTTGATTTTACGGCAAAAGTTGAGCACCTGATCGAACACCAGGCGATTTTGCCGGATCTGGTTGAATGCGGAGCGCTCTTCGTTGTGTCTGCTTTTGAAAGCACGAGCGATCGGGTGCTCGATGCGCTGGAAAAAGGCCACCAGGTCTCGGACCTCGACCGGGCGCTGGACGTGTGCCGCAGCGCTGGCCTCGCCATCCAGCCGACCTGGGTCGCCTTTACTCCCTGGACATCATTGGACGACTACCTTGAAATGTTGCATTGGGTGCGTTCTCGAGACATGGTTGGGGAAGTGCCTGCAGTCCAGTTTGCCGTGCGGCTCCTCGTGCCGCCGCATTCGAAGCTCCTGGTTACGGGCGAGGCGGGTTTATTTGGCCCGCTGGACGCAGAAAACTTTACTTACCGGTGGCAGCATCCGGACCCGCGCATGGACGAACTGCACCTCAGGGCCGCTGAAATCGTAGAAGCCGCGTGTGGCTGCAGCCCTTTAGAAACTTTCCTTGAAATCGAACGCGCTGCATTCAACCTGGCCGGATTGCCGATCCCGGAGGGCGAGCACGATTCGCTTGTCTATGCCCCCGCCCCTCGCCTGACGGAAGACTGGTTCTGCTGAGCTGAACCGACCTCGGACCAGTTGGTCCGGCTAAAGAAGTAGCGAATCGGCGATGACTCGCTGACACGTTGACTCGCTCCATGCCAAAAGTCTCCATTCTTCTGCCCACCTACAACGCAGCAGATACGCTTAATGAATCCCTATCCAGCCTGTCCGCACAATCGTTCACCGACTTCGAAATTATCCTGGTAGACGACGGATCGACGGACGGGACGCACCTGCTCCTCGACCGGTGGAAAGAGCGAGAGCCCCGGTTGGAGGTGTTCTGCAGGGCGCATGAAGGCATCGTTGGCGCGCTGCAGAACGGCCTGGCGGAATGCAAGGGAGATTACGTCGCCAGGATGGATGCGGACGACCTGGCGGATCCGGAGCGCCTCGCGCTGCAGGTTAGCTACCTGGACAACCATCCGGAGGTGGACCTGGTCAGCTGCCGGGTGTCTGCGTTTCCGCCTGAGGCGGTGCGGGGTGGAATTAAGATCTACATTGACTGGCTGAACGGCGTGCTGACGCACGAACAAATCAGCCGGGAGATATTTGTGGAAAGCCCGCTTCCGCACCCGAGCGTGATGTTCAGGCGGGAAACGGTCATACATGTCGGCGGATATGAAGATCACGGTTGGCCCGAAGATTACGACCTGTGGTTGCGAATGTATCTGGCTGGTGCACGGTTCGCTAAAGTCCCTGAAACCCTGGTTGCCTGGCGAGAAAGCGCTGAACGCCTCACCCGTGCAGACAGCCGGTATTCACTTGAGAATTTCCTGCGTGCGAAAGCGCATTATCTGGTGCAGGGTCCCACTAAAGGTCGTGATGGTGTTGTCATCTGGGGTGCCGGCATGATGGGGCGTCGATTGAGCAAGCATCTCATGCGGGCAGGGGCTGGTGTGGACGCTTTTGTCGATATCGATCCTAAAAAGGTCGGCCGCACGAGGCGCGGCAGACCCATCATCGCGCCCGATGACCTGTTGAACCGGCTTGAACGCTTCCGATCGCCGGTCGTACTTGCTGCAGTAGGAGCACGCGGGGCCCGCGAATTGATACGCAAAAGGTTGAACTTCTTCGGCTTGATCGAAGGCGTGGATTGGTGGAGTGTGGCATAATTATCTGTCGTTGATTCCTGAATGATGTGTATGAGTTTATTAAGATTTTTCTCAGATACCCCGAAAATGCAGGGGAACATTTATAATATCCTTCGAATGTTTCCCCACTAAGGAGAGAAAAAATGGCTGTTTCGAAAAAGACCCCATCCAAGGGCCGTCCTGAATGGATTGATATCGTAAAACGATACCAGACGCCGGACAATTGGAAGAGCACCTGGCAGGTGTTGAACTCTTTCATCCCGTTTATCGCAATCTGGGTGCTGATGTATTTCAGTCTCCAGGTCTCGTACCTGCTGACACTCGGTCTGGCAATTGTCAACGCCGGATTCATGGTCCGCCTTTTCATTATTCAACACGACTGCGGACATAATTCCTTCTATAAATCGAAGAGCATCAACGACCGGCTCGGATCAATCCTCGGCGTGATTACCCTGACCCCATATTTCCACTGGCGCAAACACCATGCGGTCCATCATGCAACCTCGGGCGACCTGGATTTCAGGGGAATTGGAGATGTGGAAACGGTCACTGTTGCGGAATACCAGCAGATGTCCCGGATGGATCGCATACGTTACCGGTTCTTTCGCCACCCGCTGGTTATTTTCGGAATCGGCCCGATCTTTCTCTTCATATTCGCCCACCGCTTCCCGTACAAAACCAAAAAACAAGAGAAGAAAGAGCGCGCAAGCGTCACCTGGACGAACGTGGCTCTCCTCGTGATCACCTTAGGCCTTGGCGCGCTGATCGGTTACAAGGAATTTTTTATGATCCAACTACCGATCACGATCATTGGCTCTATGGGCGGGGTCTACCTATTCTACGTGCAGCACCAGTTTGAAGACACCTATTGGCGGCGACACCCAGAGTGGGATTATGAGACCGCTGCATTAAAAGGCTGCACCTATTTCAAGCTCCCGAAACTACTCCAGTGGTTCACCGGCAATATCGGCTTTCACCACGTCCACCATCTCAGCCCCTTGATCCCGAACTATATGCTTGAAAAAGCGCACAAAGAAAACGCCATTTTCCAAAACGTGGAAACGCTGACCATCGCCACCAGCATCCGGACGATGTTTCTCGATCTTTGGGATGAAAATCTCGATCGCCTGATCAGTTTCCGCGAGTATTACCGCAGGTATGTTGGCCAGACGATGACAGCCTGACTCGCTCATCTGTCCACATAATTTCAAAGCGCCGGTCGGAACCACTGACTGGCGCTAATTATTTACCGAAATTGACAAGAATCGTTGTGAATCGTGTGAAATTAGGCCTTCACCGGGACAAATGCCACCCATTTCTAGGACGTTTGACACTGTCATTCAGACCCATTTCGCGAGATAAATAAGACCAGCAGAAAAATCAGGTGGAAAAAACCTGCGCAGTAGGTGGTTTTAGTTTTATCCTTGATTGGCCAAGGTGAATTATAATGAGTGATATCCCACAACTTGATTCGGATGATACAGACCCGTTGGAATTACATATTGCGGCAATCGCCTTGAGCGTTGTTGTCGGTGCATTCGTCAGCTATTGGATATCATACGGTTTACATACAGTCGTCAATTTCATTGACAACCAATTTGCTAATAATCCTCTGTCCTGGGTACTTTCTATCCTTGTCGGCGTCATTATCGGCGCCGGTTC
>JBFGQG010000370.1:0-4305 GCA_041564295.1 Anaerolineales bacterium
AGGTATCGTACGACCAACCGCAGATTGGGTTGATGAACGTCCCCTCGAAGACTGCGACAGATCCTTCAAAGAACTGGTCGATACCGCCCCACAAGCGGCTAAAATCATCTTGCATCCTTAGCATCATCCGGACTATTCGTCCGATCGGAGAGCACCCATATGCCAAAACAACAGATCTCATCCGCAAAAAGCGCGCAGCCTGTTGGTCCGTACTCTCAGGGTCTGCGCGCCGGGGATTTCATCTTCGTCTCTGGCCAGGGACCGCTGGACCCTGTCACTGGCAAAGTCGTTGGTGAAACGATCGAAGAGCAGACTTCGCAGGTGCTGGAAAACATCAAGGGCATCCTGGAAGCTGGCAGTGCCACGATGGCTGACGTAGTGAAATCGACGGTCCATCTGAGCGATCTCGAACACTTCCGACGATTTAATTCAGTATACGTCGAATTCTTTCCGGATCCCAAACCTACTCGCACTACCGTCGGCAGTCGGCTTCTGGGAATATTGGTAGAAATCGATGTAATTGCATACGTCGGAGAATAAGCATGCGCGGGTTACGCGATAAAGGCGTACTGATCACCGGCGGTAGCCGAGGAATCGGCCGCTCAACTGCACGGCGCTTCCTTGAAGAAGGCGCGCGCGTCTTTCTGACCGGCTTAGAAGCCGGCGAGGTCCAGCAGACAGTGGAGGATTTCAGCACACTCGGTCCAGTTGCCGGGAAGATAGCGGATGTCTCCAGCGAATCGGACGTGGCGCGTTTAATTGCCGCTGCCGTCGATTTCCTGGGAGCGATCGATGTATTGGTTAACAACGCCGGCACTGCCTGGCAGGAGGATTTTCTCGAAATCTCGCCTTCTAACTGGGATCGCATCCTCGAAGTTAACTTGCGCGGTATGTTCCTGGTCGCTCAGGCGGTCGCGCGACACATGGTTGAACGTGGAATATCCGGTGTGATTACCAATATGTCCTCCACCAACGGCCTGGTAGGCGAAGAGCAGTATGCCCATTACAACGCTTCCAAGGGCGGAGTTTTGCTGCTTACGAAGACCATGGCATTGGAACTCGGAAAACACGGGATTCGAGTCAATGCACTCTGTCCCGGATACATTATTACCCCATTGAACCGGGAAATTTATCCACCAGAAGTCGTTCAGGCATATACACGCGACAAGATCCCAATCGGACGACCCGGTACACCGGAGGACGTTGCCGCAGCCTATGCCTTCCTCGCTTCAGACGACGCCGCTTTCATTCATGGCACCGGCCTGGTTATCGACGGCGGACAGACGGCATCATAGGCCCAGATATGCATGTCGAACAGAGAGCCAAAACTCGGACCTTACTGGAAAACCGCGGCATCACGCGTGCGCTGTTCACCCATCCGGACAGCGTCACATGGTTAACGGGGTTCTCTAATCCTGTCCAGACCGGCCCCTCCCCGTTTTCAGCCGGGCCACCGCTGCTCTGGTTCGATAAAGGGCATTACGCACTTATCATCCAGGAAGAGGTGGCCGGTGCATATATCGCTGCAGATGATCCGGATTTTTCACTGCATTCTTATACAGGGTATACGCTCGATCATGGATTCTTTGCTGAAAATAACCTTCACCAGGCACTCGAATCGGTCACCGGATCGACGGGTTCCGGCCCGATTGGGATTGAAAAAAGCAGTACACCGCTCAACATCGTTGAGTTTTTTCAAAGACACACTGCGGATTGGGTGCAGATCGACCGGATTCTCGAGCCTTTCAGGATGATTAAAACCGAGATGGAAATCAAGCATCTGCGAGAGTCATTCAGTTTAACAGACGTTGGGCATGCTGCCGCGCGGTCGGCCATTCGACCAGGCATGCGTGAAATCGACCTGTGGACCGAGATCCACTCGGCAATTGATCGAGAGGTCGGGCGCAGAGTCCCGTTAGGGAACGACTGTGTAGTCGGCACTCGCCAAAATAATATCGGCGGTTGGCCGGAAACAGAATTCCTGGAAGAAGGCGACACCATCGTCGTCGATCTTGGGGTCCGTTTGAACGGCTATTGGAGCGACAGCTGCGCCACATATTTCGCAGGCCAGCCCGGGGAGAAAGCGATCCGGGTTCATAGTACGGTCCTGGGAGCGCTGGAGTTCGCTATCTCGCTCATCCGGCCAGGGATTGCTGCTGGTGAAATCGACCGCCAGGTGCGCAGGTTCATTGAGAACGCCGGATACCCCGTCTACCCACACCACACGGGGCATGGCATCGGCGTTAGCCCACACGAGGCTCCAAGGCTCGTACCTGGAAACCCGCTTATTCTGGATGCGGGAATGGTCCTCATGTTAGAGCCTGGTGTCTATTTCCCGGGTGAACTGGGAGTCCGGCTTGAAGATGCCGTCCTCGTGACGGATACGGGTGCTGAGATCATGACCAGACATGAAAAACGGGTCTGAGATGGTTACTGACGAGCTCGATACACCGGCTGCAGTCGTCGACATTGCGATACTAGAGAGAAACATTCGACAACTTCAATCCTACTTGGATTCCCACGGCATTGCTAATCGGCCGCATATCAAAACGCACAAGATCCCCGAAATCGCCCGCTTGCAAATCGATGCAGGCGCGGCCGGCATCACCTGTCAGAAACTCGGCGAGGCAGAAATGATGGTGGAGGCCGGCATTACAGATATTTTCCTGCCTTATAACATCATCGGCAAGTCGAAACTCGCCAGGCTCGTGAACCTCTGCAGACGAGCGACGATGAGCGTTAGTGCCGATTCGGCTTTCGTGGTGGATGGACTCGCTGCTGCTGCACAATCTGCGGGTATCCGGATCCCCGTCCTGGTCGAATGCGACACGGGTGGCGGACGCTGCGGCGTTCAATCACCTTTTGACGCATCAAGTCTGGCTCTGCATATACACAAAAAACCAGGTCTCCGTTTCGAGGGACTGATGACTTATCCTAGCAGCCCGTCTGCGAACGAGTTTTTCAAAGAAGTCCGGTCACTTCTAAGTGCAGAAAATATCACCATTGAACGTTCCAGCGGTGGTGGGACAGGCCCAATGTGGCGCGCACATGAATATCCTGAGTTCAACGAACATCGGGCCGGGATGTACGTTTTCGGGGATAGATATACGGTCAATACCGGGACATTATCGATCGATGATGTTTCTTTCCATGTCTTATCCACAGTCATCAGTCGACCGACGCCTGACCGCGGCATACTTGACGCCGGAAGCAAAGCCCTATCATCGGACCTTCTCGGGTTGGAAGGCTACGGACTCATCCTTGAATATCCCGATGCAGTAATCTACGCCTTATCCGAAGAACATGGTCATGTCGACTTATCCGGATGTGATCGCAAACCTGAAATTGGAGAACGAGTCACGGTCCTCGTTAATCACTGCTGCCCAGTTACCAACCTTTTCAACGAGGTGGTCGGTCTTCGAAACGGAAAAACAGAAATCATCTGGCCTGTTCAGGCGCGTGGAGCGCTGAAATAACAGGCAGGAGGGTAAATTCATGGTTAGAATCACCTTAATCGGCGCAGGGAGCGTCGTTTTTACGCGCGATCTCTGCAATGACATTCTGCTCACCCCATCGCTGAATGACTGCGAGATCGTGCTAATGGACATCGACCCTGCACGCCTCGCCCTTGCGCAGAATGTTGTCCAGGCATTGATCGACCGGCGCGGGTTGCCGGCGCGCGTCCGAGCTACGACGGACCAGCGCGATTCAGTCGCTGGAGCTGACTATGTCATCACAACGTTTCAGCAGGGCGGGCTCACCGCACACAGTCTCGATATCGAAATCCCCCTGAAATACGGTGTGGACCAGTCAATCGGCGACACATTAGGCCCGGGCGGGGTGTTCCGAGCGCTGCGCACCTTTCCAGTGATGCGCGAACTGGTCCGCAACATGGCCGAAGTCGCACCGGATGCCCTGCTGCTCAATTACGTTAACCCGATGGCGATGAACTGCTGGGCGATCGACCGCGCGACCGGTTGGCCGACGGTGGGTCTGTGCCACAGCGTACAGGGGACGAGCGAGATGCTCGCTCACTGGATCGACGTCTCCTATGACGAGGTCGTTTACCGGTGCGCGGGCATCAACCACCAGGCGTTCTTCCTCGATTTTCGCCGCAGAGAAGAGGACCTCTACCCGCGGATTCGAGAAGCGGTGGACCGACCCGAAGTGGCCGGGAGCGAGCCGGTGCGCATCGACTTGTTCAAATATTTCGGGTATTTCGTGACCGAATCGAGCGGCCATGCGAGCGAATATTCTCCGTATTTCCGAAAGAACCCGGAACTCGTATCCGAGACTCTCGTGCCG
>JBFGQG010000371.1:0-4302 GCA_041564295.1 Anaerolineales bacterium
ATCTATGACTGCAGACTTTTCAGCCGAACGCGTCAGGAGTTCCACAATAATTGCCTCAGAAGCTTGATCTTCCTGGCATTTTTGCATTCAATGGCCTGGCGGAAAATGGCTGGTTATATCTCGTCAGAAATCATCAATCAATCATTGGAGGATGAGGGGTTCAAGATTACTTTTTCAGTCCCGGTGCGTTTCAATAATACCGGTCCTATCAAATAAAGCCAAACTTTCCCTGCCTGATTTGAGGGCAAAATCGTTTAGAAATTTGTGTAAGTATATGAAATAATACAATTTCGAAACTTTGAGTGTGCTTCCGGGGTTAATTATCGAAATATTACTTGATAAAGGATACATCCACATGCATACGCCTACTAACCGTACCCTTCCGCTTGTTAGAGTTGTTGCAGGTCTCGTCCTTCCGGTTCTCATTTACGCTTTCTTTGTTCTCTATTTCACACCAGACCAGTCTGGGGAACGTTTTGCCTGGCTGATTAAACCGCATATGTCCTCTGTGTTCATCGGTTCGGGGTATCTTGGTGGAGGGTTTCTGCTGCTACAGGCTGCGCGCGGCTTAAGCTGGCATCGCGTCCAACATGGTTTTCCGCTCATTACCATATTCACAGCTTCCATGTTCGTCGCAACGATCCTGCACTGGGACCGGTTCGACCTGAACCATTTCCCTTTTCAATTATGGTTGGCCCTTTACATCGTCTCTCCGTTCTTAATTGGGTATCTATGGCTGAAAAATCGTCGTGAAGATCCTGGCACGCTGGAGCCGGACGACCGGGTCGTTCCGCCCATCGCCCGGAGGGGCCTCGTGTTCACCGGCATCCTGCTGGGATTGGCTTCTCTTACCGGTTGGTTTGCACCGGACATCCTGATCGGCATCTGGCCCTGGCAGCTCACCCCATTGACGGCGCGCGTATTTGCAGGATGGTTCGCGCTCCTGGCTGCCGGCGGCGTAATCATCGGCTTTGAAAAACGCTGGAGCGCATGGAGGGAGGGCATGACCAGTATCTTTATCTGGCATTTCCTCGTTGCAATCGGTGGAATATGGAACCTGCCAGATTTTGGAGAAACAGGTTATTTCAACTGGTATATCACGGCAGTTTGGATCGGACTGGCAGCGATCGCAATACTCTACATCCGCATGTCCGTAAAAACTTCAAAATCACGTCCTGTTGTTTCAGAACCTGTCTGATATGATTAATGGTACACGATGAGACAAGCGAGACGGTCTTGTTTCAATGTTTCTGGGTGCGCATGCCGCAGCAGGTTGGTACTTGCGTTTTTCGCTTTCATCGCTGCCATCATTGATCCGCTGCTGCCCATCCTCTGATTGACTCGGTTGCGAAATTGCACGTCCCCCTCTGTGGTGTTTGAAAGCGTCACTCGCCGCTCCAGCACTTCAGAAAGGCGGCCTGCTACCGGGCTTTTCGGCGGCCCCGGTGTAAATCGCCTGACTGGGCCGGTTCTCTTCACTTTCTTAGTGATAATTCGTCCTGGACGGCAGCACGTCGTTAATGTTAAGGCTCTGCTTTCTTTTTTTGGCAATAATACTCTCCCGTCCTTGCGGTAGAATCAAATAAATCCAACCCAGGAGGTTCTCCATGTCGATTGATAAGACCCGCGCACAAATCGTCTCAAGTATCTGGCAGACCGTCGCGCAAAGCGGCGTAGATCTGTCACCCATCCCGAAGGACGAGCAGGAGAAGCTGGTCGGTAGAATTGCCGATAACCTGCTTTCTACGATGGACAACCTGCTCGAAGAAGCGCAGCCGATAGAATCGCCTCCCCTGGAAATGGATGAGGGGGAGAAGATATTGTGGGAAGGTCGTCCTTTCCTATCTCTCGTAGAAAAATACTTGGTCACGAGTGAACGGCTCAAGGTGGTCAAAGGAATGATTTCCAGGGACGTGGAAAACTTCGAATTAATCCGCGTCCAGGACATTGACCTCAAGCAAACGGTTACCGAGAGGATGTTGAAGATCGGCGATATTACGATCCGTGGTGCAGATTCTTCAGAACCGGTGGTCGTGATGCGCAACATCAAAGATCCGGAAGCGATTTACGAGATCTTGCGCCGGGCCTGGTTGGAAGCCAGAAAGCGTTATGGGCTTCAATTCCGAGAATACATGTAGGAGCCGGCATGCAGCGCTCCCTACCGAGAGAATTAATTTACTCCAATGGAGAACGGCGCATCTTCCTGAAAACCGGTTCGGAAACGAACGGTGAAATGTTGGAAATGGAGGTGACATATCTTCCCAACTCAGAGCGCCCAATAACACACTTCCATCCACACCAGGAAGAGGACTTTAAAGTTCTCACCGGCAATTTCCGCGTTTACTTCGATGGAAAGGAACGAACATATCGCGTTGGCGAAACGTTCACCATTCCTGTACGAAGCCACCACTGGATGTACAACACCAGCACCGGCGTAGGCCGGTTAAACTGGAAAGTCCGACCTGCCCTGAAGACCCAAGAATTTTTCACATCCTTATGGCGTGCGCAGGATAAAGCAGGCAGAAGGCCGGGAATGCTGCAATCAGCTGTCCTATTAGACGCGTACAAGGCCGAATTTATTCCATCTTTACCGCCTGTTTTTATTCAACGTATTCTGTTCGGCATCCTGACGCCCATCGGGCGAATGTTCGGCTACAGGCCTTGAAACGGACAACCTTAAGGACCCATGGCCGGAAGCCGTAATCAATTCTGGATTGTCCTCCTCGTCTCATTGGTCTCTCTAACCACCGGCTCGGTTTTTGTCATCCGGCATTTCACCTCGCCTTCCGACGGAGCCAGGTTAATGCCGGGCAGCAGCGGTATCACGGTTGAAGGCGTTACGATTGAAGTTCTTCGACGGCAGGCCGGCGGGTTGCAGGATGGAGACATCGTTGTCGGCGTTGATGGCCGTTTGCTTGAATCATGGACTGAGAGCTTGTTTGAAAGGGGAATACCTCCATCACGTTCCGATGGTCAGACCCTCCATTATCATGTCAAGCGAAACGGTCAATTATTGGAAATCCCGGTCCTCCTCGGGCCTTATCCGCTGGGCGAAGTATTCCGCAGAAACTGGGGGACAATCATCTTCGGGCTGGCCTTTTTAATGGTTGGTGGTTTTGTGTTTATCCGCAGGCCCGAATCATCTGCCGGAAAAATCCTCTTCCTCTTTACTGCCGGTATCGCCGGTTCCACCGCCTGGTCGTTCGGTTTGACGGTCGGCGATTTCATGGATGGAACGGGTTTCTGGCTGTTCAAAATCGCAACTTTTTTCTTCTACAATCTCGCCTGGACAGCCGGCCTGCATTTCGCGCTGCTCTTCCCAAAGCCATTTAACATCCTTAAAAAAAGCTGGTTCCTCCCATCTATATATCTCGGACCGTTCATCGCTGAAGGTTTTTACTTGACCTACGCGCGTTCTGTTTCCAGTGGCAACCTCGACTGGTTTTCCCGCTGGGCGCCGATCGAGGGATTGCATGCGGCGGTCTTCCTTTTTTGTACGATCATTATTTTTTTCTTTCAATTCAGACGAGCCAGCGAGCAGACAGATCGGATGCAGATCCGTTGGGTTGTGCTTGCAGGCATTCTGACAGGCGGTGTCGGTCTGGCCGTCTATATCCTCCCTCCGTTCCTCGGCTTACAGGCTGTTACCCCGAACCTGATCGGCATCCTGATGCTCACCTATCCCATCGCACTCGCAATTGCGATCCTGCGGCACAACATATTCAATATCGACACGATCATAAACAGGACCCTGGTATACGGCGCACTAACTGCCGGGACCATGTTTTTCTATGTCGCAGTTGTGGGTTTTGCCGGCGGCCTGATCCAGACTGAAAGGCAGGGATTACTCGCTTTCCTGACCACTGGGATCGTCGCTCTTGTTTTTCAACCGCTTCGAGATTGGCTGCAAACCGCAGTGAATCGCTTCATGTACGGCGATCGTGATGACCCGTACAGTGTGCTGAATGCACTCGGACGGCGTTTGCAAAATACCCTTGCGCCTCATGAAGTGATCCCTGCAATCGTTGAAACGGTCGCTGAAGCCCTTAAACTGCCTTATGCCGGGATTACTCTCAAGGATGGGAATACGTTTGCCTACGGCGTACCCCCAGGCCGGATCAAACCTAGCCTTTTTCCGCTGGCTTATCAGGGTGAGACGTTCGGCCGGCTGGAAATTGCACAGCGCGCAGTTGACGAACCCTTGACCGATAAGGAAATCAAGCTCATCAATGATCTTGCCCGGCAGATCGAAGTTGCCGTCCATGATGTCCGCTTGAACCAGGACCTCCAACGGTCCCGCCA
>JBFGQG010000372.1:0-4277 GCA_041564295.1 Anaerolineales bacterium
GGACGCCGACCGATCCCTCGCTGTATACGGCTGGGGGCGCATAGCGGCTGAATCACATCTGTAAACGGAACGAAGAAGCGCCAGGCTGATAGATTTTAAGAAAATTAATCGGTAATCCGGGCTGGAGCACTTTATCCTGTCAAACGTATCGAGCGCCGGGCTTTAGCCCGGCGCTCGATACGTTCCAGCAGGCTGCCGGTTCCAATTTCTTATCGCCTGATGGGCCGTGGAAAGGTGAGCTGGATTTATTATTCAATTTCTCTGAGCCAGACGCCTCCTCCACTGTCCATGGGCAGGTCGAACTAAATTTCGGGAGAAATCCCTTAAGAATCAACACGATTCGGGCGGTGGAGAACATACACATATCTCAAATTAAGGAAACCTGTTGGGTCGACCAATCCAGATTTTCTTGATTAAGCATCTATCCGCCGGGAATCGAGCAGGAATGGTCACGAAACGTCGCAGATTTCTGGCGGAAGGCGGATTTCGTTCTGCAAGGTAAAGACGCCGGTGAATTAATCCGTTACAATCCCCGCGATTCAACCGAAAGAAGAAGAAAATTTATGAATCCCGACAAAATGTTCCTCGCCGCGCAGCAGGCCCACCAGGCTGGGAAGCTTACTACCGCCCAGGAGCGGTACACCGATCTGGTCCGCATCTTCCCAGACCACGCCGAAGGCTGGCATTTCCTCGGCATCGTATACAGCCAGCAAGGGGATTTCGAACGGGGGATCGAGGCGATTGAGAAAGCACTCACACTGCAACCCAACCACCCGATCGCACTGGTAAATCTTGGGGAAAGCCTTGCGCGTTCAGGCGACCCTTCCGGCGCCGTCCGTGCTTTTGAAAATGCGATCAAACTCGAACCGCATCTGGCGCAGGCACATTTCAACCTGGCAAACATCTTGAAACAGCGGGACCACATAGACGACGCGATCTCACATTACCAGGCGGCTATCGAAATACAACCACAGTATACAGAAGCCTGGTTCAACCTGGGCAATACCTGCATGGCGCGCGGCATGTTCCGCTCAGCCGCGCAGTCGTTCGAACGTGCGTTGGCGATCAAGCCAGACCATGCCGAAGCGCTTCTGAATCTCGGCGTGGCTTATATTGAAATGGGAGACGTCCAGAAATCTGTTAACCGGTATAGAGAAGTGCTGCAACTCGCGCCAGACTCCTTCGATGCACACCGCAACCTCGGATATGCGCTTGAAAAGCAAGGCGATATCCCTGGCGCGCTTGAAAGCTTCAGGAAAGCGCTAGACCTGGAGCCAGGAAACGCTTTGTTTCACCTGTACGTAGAGACATTATGCCCGCCAATCATGGCGAACCACGCTGAATTAGATGCCTATCGTGCCCACCTGCGCGAGGTGTTAAACAGCTTAAGCGGCAAACCCTTTCTGCGTGAAAACTTATCCGGAGGGGAAAGCTATTTCCCCTCCGTAACAGCGTACCACGGTGGGAATGACTTACCCTTGAAAAAGCAATGGAGCGCGCTATTCCGCCCGTATTTCGAAGAGAAACGTCCGAAAACATTCATTCGACGGGAACCCACGCAACCCATCCATGTAGGTTTCGTTGTTACACATGGACATGAAGGCGTTTTCCTGAAATGCATGCGCGGCATTATCAACCGATTGCCGGAGCGCGGTCATTTCGATATCACTGTTGTGTGCAGCAGGCTGGGAGGGGCTGAAATATTAGCTGATGGGATCACGCATCCGGCGATTCGTTTCGTGGCGCTGCCTTCAGACCTGGACGAAGCTGCGGAAATAGTTCGCCCTCTACAATTCGATATCCTGCACTATTGGGAAGTCGGTACTGACTCGTTGAATTATTTCCTGCCGTTTTACCGCCTGGCCCCGGTGCAGTGCGCGACATGGGGCTGGCCGGTCACAACAGGGATCCCGGAGGTAGATTATTTCATATCGAGCGAAGGATTAGAAACAGCTAACAGTGATGGGCATTATTCTGAAAAATTGATCCGTTTCAACCGGCTGCCGGTGTATTACCATATGCCGCCCATCCCGCTCGAACCGCGCCCGCGTGCAGTGTTCGGCCTCGGTTCGCGCGACCACATCTACCTCTGCACGCAAAATTTACGTAAGGTCCATCCGGATATGGACCGTATCTTTGAGGAATTGTTGGAGCAGGACGAACAGGGCAGAGTGCTCCTGATCCAGGATGCCCAGCCAGGAGTGACCGATTTGCTGCGCCGGCGCTTCCGGCGGGAAATCCCATCCGTAGCTGACCGAATCTCTTTCCTGCCCAGGCTGCCTGAGAAAGATTATCTAAATGTGGTGATGCTGGCGGATGGTATCCTCGACACTCTGCATTACACCGGTGGGGCTAACACGACTTACGACGCTTTTGCTGCGGGCACACCCATTGTTACTTTGCCGATGCGCTACCACCGGGGGAGGTATACTGCCGCGGCCTACGAGCAAATGGGTTTCACTGATCTGATTGCCGGGTCTGCTGAGGAGTACGTTCGGTTGGCGCTGGAGCTCGGAAACCACCCGGCCTTCCGGACGGAAATGCGGTCGAAGATTCTGGAGAATGCCCCGGTTTTGTTTGAGGACGATGAGGCTGTTGATGAGTTGGCAGAGTTTTTTGAAGCTGTTGTAAATAAGTGAGGCTTAAGTTTAAAGTCTCACTTCAAAATTACCTGGTCATGCGGACCCGCATCCTGCGGGAACCCCACTTCCCGGGAACAGGCCCGAAATGACCTGTCAACTTTTCTCCGCAGTTCCAACAGGCGCCGGAAGGCTCCAGTGCCCACTCCCCCACGTCATACCCGTTTCGTTCGATCAGCCGCACGTTACAGCCGGCACAGTATGTGGACTGCCCTTCGATGTCGGAGATGTTGCCAGTGTAGACGTGTTTCAGACCGGCGGCGTGTGCCTGCCTCCTGGCGCGGAACAGAGTGGCGGGAGGGGTATGCGGGATATCGAGCATCTTGAAATCTGGGTGGAAGGCCGTGAAATGGAGCGGGACCTCATCTCCCAGGTTCTCAACGAACCAATCGCAGAGACGCGAGATCTCATCCGAAGAGTCGTTTTGTCCAGGAATAAGCAGCGTCGTTACTTCAAGCCAGACTTCCGTTTCCCTGGTCAACCAGATGAGATTTTCAAGCACAGGGTCCAGCTTTGCGTAGCATAAAGTTTTGTAAAAATCGCTGGTGAAAGCCTTCAGGTCGACGTTGGCAGCGTCCATGTGGCGGAAGAAGTCAGACCGCGCTGCGCGCGTGATGTAGCCTGCTGTCACTGCGACCGTTCGCAGCCCGCGTTCATGTGCTGCGATCGCCGTATCGATGGCGTACTCTGCGAAAATGACCGGGTCATTATATGTGAACGCGATGCTCAAGCACCCGGATTGAAGTGCCGCCGCGGCGACATCTTCCGGTGAGGCCGTATCCGTCAACCGATCGGTTTCTTTTGCTTTCGAAATATCCCAATTCTGGCAAAACCGGCAGCCAAGGTTGCAACCTGCCGTCCCAAACGACAGCACGCTCGATCCGGGGTAAAAATGGTTGAGCGGTTTCTTCTCAATCGGATCCGCGATGAAGCCGGATGCGCGCCCGTAGCTCGTCAGCGCCATGACGCCATCGACTGCCTTGCGGACGAAGCAGAACCCGCGCTGGTCATTCCGCAGCCGGCAATACCTGGGGCACAGGTCACATTGAATGCGCCCGTCTTCCAATTCGTGCCACCATTCCCCGCGGACAACTCCAGGCTTAAGCACAATCCGCTTCATTTTTCCTCCTGCCAGAGCACGACTGATCCGTATCCCACCACACTTGTGAAGTTCGCATTGATCTACCGGAAGTTGCATATCCGGTGATTGCGGCACGGTTCGCGCCGAGGGAGCGTACGGCCCAGATCAGCGCGGCGATCGCTCCGATTCCGCATGCAAACCCCGCGCCTTCTGATTCAGCGGAAAGCACAGTTTCGGGTTCCAGGGAGCAGACACGCCGTAGAATTTCACCATCAAGTATCCTGGCCACCTCCTCTGGAAAGAAATGCGAAAGATCTGAGCTGGCGACTATGAGCGTGTTTTCATTTACAAGCAGCGCCGCAAGGATTTCGCCCAACATTTTTAGTTGGTGGGGACGGTGTGTGTGCAGCATAAGCGGAACAAGCCGGAAATCTGTAAACAAGACCTGCAAAAAAGGCAGTTCAATTTCGAGGGCGTGTTCGCGGTCATTGCGGACCGGATGCAGGCCAACCCCGCTTGCCTCGAGAAGCTTTTGATTCAATGCATCGAGGAATGCC
>JBFGQG010000373.1:0-4272 GCA_041564295.1 Anaerolineales bacterium
GCTGGGTTAAAACGCCTGACGGACGACGTCCGCTCCCGGATATCACACGGCGCTTTATTTATGATTGGCTGACGGAAGAAGACACACTTAAATTCTCATTTTCTGATTATTGGGAATCACGAGACGGTTTGAAGAATGTACTCGAAGCTGTGGGTCGAAAAGCAGGCGTCAATGTCACAGTGGATCGATTGTATGAAACGCTGGCCCGGGCGCTTTACAAGGCCAGCGAAGAAGGCCAGATCATGCGAACAGTCCTCGGTGATGAAGCGGATCTCGTCCGTGTTCCACTCCACGCATTGTTCCCGTTTTCATTGGCTGATTTTTCCGGGAATGAGGCAAATGCTCTCGGAGAACGCGGCCGCCGCGTGTTAAGTCTGGCATCTGAAGAGCTGCAATGACGACCGCTACACGGCTTTGAGGACTACGGTCAATATATCGAAAAAACCAGAGGATGGGTCATTCAAATAGAAATGGCCTCCGTCAATGAAGTGTGTGGACCGCGCGCCTGTGGAAAAATGTTCCCAGGCGTGCAGTTTTTCTTCCGGGACGAACGTGTCTTTTCTACCGCCAAAGATGGAAAGCGGAAGTTCGAATAATTCGTCCGGAAAGGATTTGTATGATTCATCCATAATGAAATCAGCCCTAAACACGGGGATCAGCAAGGACATGAGCTCCTCGTGGGCCAAAACCTCGTGAGGTGTGCCGTCCAGGGCTTTGATTCTCGCCAGCAAGTCTTCATCCGGAAGGCTCGACATGACCGGAAACGCTGGATCGAAATTAGGTGCGCGCCTGCCAGAAACGATAAGTCTTACAAGCGGAAGCCGATCTTCTGAACTGAGCTTTAGCGCGACTTCATACGCGAGAATTGCGCCCAGGCTGTGGCCAAAAAGGACGAGAGGCGCTGTTGGAGGAAAACCCTTCAAGCCGTCTATGACACTTTCCGCAAGCAATTTCGCCTCGGTAATCAAAGGTTCTTGCCAGCGCGATTCACGGCCAGGGTATCGCACCCCCCACAAGGAAACCCAATCCGGTAGTTGTAAGTTCCAATGGCGGAAGACAGAAGGACTGCTTCCTGCATATGGAAAACAGATGAGATTCAACCGGGCGTTTTCTTGAGACCGGATGGGAAGCAGCCACTTTGTTAAATTCGACATTTCGTCTCCGAGTGCGGTATATTTTAACTGATGCCGCCCACAAGATATAAGCCTGACACGATTTTTTCCGATGATGCACCTGTTGTACAGGTCGTCTTGATGGGCGTTTCCGGAGCGGGGAAATCGACTAGCGGCAGAATGCTGGCCGATTACCTCCGCTGGCCGGTCGCAGACGCAGATGACTTTCACAGCCGCTCGAGTGTATCAAAGATGGCTTCAGGTATTCCATTGGACGAGAACGACCGGGGTCCTTGGCTGGCGGCACTGCGTAAATACCTGCTCAACCAGAACCAGCAAAAGCAATCTGCTATACTTGCATGTTCCGCATTAAAATTAGAACATCGCAAGCAATTATCAATCCCCGGGGTAAGGTTCGTGTTTTTAAATGGCTCGAAGGAATTGATCGCGGGCCGTCTTTCTGAGCGTTCCGGTCATTATATGCCTCCGGAACTGTTGGACAGTCAATTTTGCGCGCTTGAAGAGCCTTCCGCCGGTGAAGAAATTGTTCGGGTAAGCATTGACGACAGACCTGAAAAAATTACGAGAGCTATCATATCATTGCTCGGACTTCAAGATAAAAAGACAACACCTTAAGAGGAGAAGGATAATGCAATTTTCCTTAAAACGTTTTCATGATGAATTTCTGGCCAGGCATGCCAGAATAAAGCAGGACCGTATCATTGAACGGATCTGGTCTAAAGACCACACCGTTTGGAGACCTGATCCGGATGAAATTACAAATCGCCTTGGTTGGTTAGACATCGCCGAGCGAACTCTTCTAGAATTACCGCGGCTCAAGGCTTTTGCAGCACGGGCCCGTTCCGAAGGCTTCAATTATGCCCTGCTCCTCGGTATGGGCGGGTCAAGCCTTGCCCCTGAGGTATTACGGAAAACGTTTGGTGTCGGTGATCCAGGGATCGACCTCTCAATTCTCGACAGCACAGATCCTGGCGCGGTTCTTTACTGGTCCAAGCGGCTTAATTTTAAAAAGACATTATTCATAGTAGCAACGAAGTCTGGTGGGACAGTTGAAACATTCTCGTTCTTCAAATATTTTTACAACCAGGTAGCCCGTGCAGTTGGCCAGGAGAATGCGGGGAATCATTTTGTCGCGATTACAGATCCGGGCAGCGGACTTGTCGGCACTGCTGAAAAATACCGTTTCCGTGAAACTTTCTTAAACGACCCGGAAATCGGCGGACGTTATTCAGCGCTGTCTTTCTTTGGCCTTGTCCCTGCGGCGTTGATCGGTATTGATATAGACCGCCTCTTAAAAAAAGCGGTGGATTCGGCCGAGAACGCGCGTGATCCAAATAGTTCAGCTGCTCGATTAGGCACGGCTTTAGGGATACTGGCCTTGAAAGGATGCGATAAATTGACAATCCTGACCTCACCAGCCCTGGAAAGCTTTGGTGATTGGGTTGAGCAGCTCATTGCAGAAAGCACCGGGAAGGAAGGGAAAGGGATACTACCGGTCGTCGGGGTACCCGCAGGCTCACTTGAGAATTATGGTGAAGATCGATTCTTTATCGGGATTACAGTCGATGGAGATCTAGAGGTGAAGGAAAAGCTGGACGTGTTGAATGCTGCAGGTCATCCGGTCGCGAGGATTAAACTCGATAATCCCTATTCACTCGGCGGGCAATTCTTCGATTGGGAATTTGCGACGGCTGTGGCCGGACACGTCATGGATATTCAGCCTTTTGACCAGCCCAATGTCGAATCGGCGAAGACCCTGGCTCGAAAAATGGTGTCTGAGTACCACGAAACTGGTAAGCTGTCCGAAGGGAATCTTAGTCAACCGACGGCGGAAAACGTCAAAAGGTTTCTTGTGGGAATACAAGCAGGTGACTATGTCTCGATTCAAGCCTATGTACCACCGGCAGTAGAAACGGATACCGCCATTAAACAACTTCAACTCGCAATTCGGAATCTAACCGGTGCAGCAGTTACCGCTGGTTATGGGCCGCGCTTTCTGCATTCGACAGGGCAACTCCATAAGGGCGATGCCGGCAATGGGCGGTTTATCCAATTTGTGTCCGGTGCAGTGGAAGATGTTGCGATTCCAGATGAGGCTGGAGCGCCTGATTCTCAAATGAGTTTCCAGGTCTTGAAACGGTCTCAGGCGCTTGGAGACGCACTCGCATTGCGGGAAGCCTCCCCGCCAAGAAAAATTATTGAATTCGATACCGGACATAAACCAGCCTTGGTGATCGCAGAAATCGCAGCGGGTATTTTCGGAGATTAAAACCACACGCGGAGGTGCAAAATGCAAATAGCAATAATTGGTCTTGGAAAGATGGGCGCGAATATGGCCAGGCGTCTCCTCCGGAACGGCCACGAAGTTGTCGGAATGAACAAGAGCAGCGAAATTACCGAACGCCTCGCTGCTGAAGAAGGCCTGGTCCCCTCGTTTTCTCTTACAGACGCCGTATTGAAATTGAATGCGCCTCGTGTCGCCTGGGTAATGGTCCCTTCAGGAGATCCGACAGAGAAAGTGATATCCGAATTGGGATTACTGTTGAAGGCCGGCGATATTATTATCGATGGCGGCAATTCAAATTATAAGGATTCGATGCGCAGGGCGAAGAACCTCGCAGAAAAGGAGATTTCTTTCGTCGATGTTGGTACGAGCGGAGGAATTTGGGGGCTTGCAGAAGGTTACAGTATGATGGTGGGGGGATCAGAGGAGGCCGTCTCAGCTATTCGACCGGTCCTCGAAAGCCTTGCCCCGGCACCGAATAAAGGATGGGGGCATGTGGGTCCCAGCGGGTCGGGGCATTTCTCAAAGATGGTGCACAATGGTATTGAGTACGGCCTGATGCAGGCCTACGCAGAAGGTTTTGAAATTCTGAAGGCTCGGGAAGATTTCAGTCTGGACCTCCACCAGGTGGCTGAAATCTGGCGTTATGGTTCTGTTGTTAGGTCCTGGCTGCTCGATCTAACGGCAGCAGCCCTCGAACAAGACCAGCAGCTATCGGATATCCGCGGTTGGGTTGCTGACTCGGGCGAAGGGCGCTGGACAGTTTTTGAATCGATCGATCTGGATGTACCTGCCCCGGTGATTACGCTCGCGCTCCAGATGCGTTTCGTCAGCAGGCAGAATGAAAGTTTTGCA
>JBFGQG010000374.1:0-4238 GCA_041564295.1 Anaerolineales bacterium
ACTCAGCTTTTACCAGGAATCAGGAATTGGGGGACCTTTTTCCCGCGCTGCAGTGGACAGATTACCTTGCCATGGGGGAAGCTGACCTCTGGAAAGAGGTCCGGTCTGAAGCCGAAAAATATTGGCTTTCGCAATTTGAAGATGGAGGACCGGCCTTCGAGCTGCCTTCAGACTTCCCACGTCCGGCGATCAAGCAATATTCAGGGTCCTCTCGTTCCATCGACCTGTCTCCGGCCCTGACCGGGCGCGTTCGAGCGAGGTCGACGGAAATGCAGATGGACTTTGAAGATTTAATCTTCAGCGTTTTTTCGCTGTATCTTGCCCGGCTGACCAGCCAGGAAGAATTAATCATCGGGGTACGCAGCAGCCCTCTCTTCCTGGATTCTGAACAGCGGGTTGTCGGGCAAACGAGGAATATGCTGCCCGTCCGGCTTTCAATCGATTTTGGCTCCGCTTTCCAAACCTTTGCGCATATCGTTCGCAACCGGGTCGCCGAAGCAGATTTGAACAGGAATTATTCTTTTGCTGAATTGATCCGGACATTGGATATTCCCAGAGATCAAAGCCGCTCTCCGTTGTATACAGCCGCATTTTCATATCAAAATCCTGGACTGCCTCCCAATTTTCTGGGGCTTTCGTCCAGGGAGCATGTGATCCCAGGTTCAAACGCGAAATATGATCTTGAATTGACTGTTCTCGAAATCGGAGACGATGTACGCCTGGGATGCACATATAGTGACGAGCTATTTCTTGAGGAAACGATTGACCGCTGGCTGGATGGCCTGCTGGAAATGCTTCGCCAAGCGGCCTCAGCTCCGGAGACGATCTGCGGATTGCTGCCGGTAATGCAGCCGGATGAAAAGCAGAGACTGATCCACGAAATAAACGACACTGAGGCACCTCTCCCCGCCGGGCGAACAGTGTTGGACCTGATCGTTAAACAGGCGGAAAAAACGCCTGAGGCAGTAGCAATCCGTTTTGAAGAATCTTCAATGAGCTATGTATCACTGTTAAGGCGAGTCAGGTCGGTCGCCGTGAAGCTGCTAAATGCCGGGGTCGGGCACGTAGACCGCGTCGGTATTCTGCTCGAACGGTCGCCGGATATGGTCGCTGCGCTGCTTGGAGTCTGGTGGGTGGGCGCGCAGTACGTCCCATTGGACCTGGCGTTTCCCGCGCAGCGGCTGGAATATATGCTCGAGGATTCAGGCGTGGTGAAATTAATCACCCGCAAGCAGCATGTGCGAGAAATCCAGCAGATTCCGCCGGAAAAATTGCTGTATTTATCCGGTTCACCCGATGAATCGACGGACAACCAGGCTGCGGAACCTGTTGCGCGCCCCGACGATGCTGCTTACATAATCTATACATCTGGATCCACCGGCCAGCCCAAAGGCGTCCAGATCAAGCAGGCGAGCCTTTTGAATACGATGCTATCAGTCCAGGATCATCTCGCGCTGGGAAGTTCTGATCGTTTCCTGGCGGTCACGACGATTTCATTCGACATCAGCACGACCGAAGTATTTTTACCGCTTATGACCGGCGGGACCGTTGATATTGTCCCGGACGGTGTCATTGCTGACGGCCAACGGCTTGCATCGATGCTGCGTACGCATAAACCGACCATCATGCAGGCCACGCCTTCCACATGGAAATCGATCCTGGCTGCCGGGTGGCAGGGCGACGGGGATCTCGTGATTTGTTCAGCGGGTGAGGCATTGCCCAGGTCGCTGGTTGAAATGCTCCTCGCACGCTGCCGGTCGGTGTGGAATTTATATGGTCCAACGGAGACGACTGTATATTCGACAGTGGGAGCGATTCACTCATCAGCGGCGGAAGAGGTTACGATTGGTTTCCCGCTACGAAACACCCAGGTATATATTCTGGACGAGCGGCTGCAGCCCGTGCCGTTCGGCGCAGTCGGAGAACTTTACATCGGTGGCGCAGGTCTGGCTATTGGTTATTGGCAGAGGCCGGCGCTCACCAGGGAAAGGTTTCTGCCGGACCCGTTCCGAGCAGGTGGGGCCATGTATCGTACTGGAGACCTTGCACGTTATCGGTCAAATGGTGATTTACTTTGCCTGGGGCGGATCGATCAGCAGGTAAAGATTCACGGTGTGCGCGTTGAATTGGGTGAAATTGAGACTCACCTGCGCACAGTTCCCGGCATTTCTGACGCAGTTGTAACAGCCTGGCAGGATCCGCAGGGCAGCTACCAGCTTGTTGCGCACCTGACTGCGGATAGCCATCCGCCGCCAGCGACGGGTGATATTCGCAGCAGGCTCCGTGAAGCGCTGCCTGAAGTGATGGTGCCACCTTATATGGTCTTCCACGAGTCTTTCCCTCTGACCGAAAACGGGAAAATCAAGCGGTCGGCGCTTCCAGGGCCTGACATCGACCAGCAGGCGAAGAAAGATTCAGGTCCACCGGAAACTGCTGTCGAAAAAAGCCTGGCAGACGCGTGGAGCCGCATATTAAATATCGAACGTACCATCATCGGTCGAGATGCTGACTTCATGGACCTGGGTGGGCATTCCCTGCTGATTGCACCTCTACTACTCGAAGTGCGCAGATTGTTCCGCGTTAGTTTCAGTATGCGTGAATTCTTTGGGGCCTCGACTCTCCGGGCGCTGGCAAAATTGGTCGAAGACCGCCTGGAGTCCAATTCCGGAAAGACGAATGGAGCCCAGGCATTCGGACCGGTGCGGAACGAAAGCTGGGGGAGGCAGCGGATGGATTTCCTGGCCAGAGAGGCGGAGCTTCCGCCGAGTCTGGGGCCTGCCCGCGGTGTCGTTTTTAAACCTGTCGACCGGATTCGAAAACTCTTCATGACCGGCGCAACCGGTTTCCTGGGTGCTTACCTGATTGATGGGATCTTGCGGGAAACTGAAGCGGATCTTTATTGCCTTGTTCGCCCGAAACGCGGTATGGATGAGAGATCACGAATAGAGCACCAGATGCGTCATTATCATGTCTGGCGAGAAGAAGAAACATGGCAGAAAGCCTGGCAGGATCGTGTCCACATCGTTAGCGGGGATGTGACACTGCCGCGTCTCGGCATCAATGACGGCCTGTATGACGAGCTTGCCGAAGATATCGATGCGATATTGCACAGCGCTGCTCATGTCAATTTTATTTATCCCTATGAATCGCTGCGTGGAACGAATGTCGGTGGGGTGCATGAGATTATTCGATTTGCCTTCTTTAACCGGATTAAACCCGTTCACCACATTTCAACGGCTGCCATCTGGCCTATGGGATCGCAGTATACTTTCTATGAAAAGGACCCGATCCAACACGGTCAGGTATTAAACCTTGGTTATGACGAAGCGAAATGGGTCGCCGAGATGAGCCTGATTCACGCTGGGGAGCGCGGCCTGCCCGTCGTGAGGTACCGGCCGGGTGAAGTCGGCGGTGACAGCAGCTCCGGGCGCTGTGTGACGGACCATTTCCTGATCGCCTCTATCAAGGGATTTTTGCAGTTCGGCGCTTTCCCCGAACTGGATATCGAGGTTGACGTCGCACCAGTGGACTACGTCGCAAAGGCCATCGTTTACATCCTGTTCAACAAAAAACCTTACGGCCGCGCCTTCCATCTGACCAATCCTGAAAGGATTCACATGAGCAGGGCCCTCGATTTTCTTCGCGACCTGGGTTACCGGTTTGTAACACTGCCTTTTGAAACCCTGCGCGACAGACTGATCAACAGCCCGGATTTTTCTGAAAACGCCTTATTCGCTTACCAGGCCATGCTGCAGGAATTCGACGATGTCAGCCTCCAGCTTCCGACATACGACACACGTGAAACCCGACGCGTCTTGAAGGACACCGCGATCACCTGCCATCCGGCTGATGAAAAGCTTTTTGGGACTTACCTCAAATACCTGCAGGACATCAATTTCATCCCTGTTGCAGAAGCATTTCAGGTCTAAGGGGTTGTGAGAAGTGACAGCGAGCACGGCTCGATTACCGAACGTCACCTTTCTACTACCGAATTCGCCTTTATTCCGTTACAGGCTTGTTTTTCAACCCAAAATATTCATAAAAAAGATGAGAGAAAAGTATCGGGACATCATCTCCATCAGAGTTCTCGGCGGGGATTACCCGATCTTTCTTTCCGCGCAGTTACCGCCAGATCGGCCGGGCCATCCGGGAAGAAACTCAGGAGAAAATCTCAGGATGGCTGCCAGGAAACCAGGTCCAGTGCCTGCATGTGATGCTGTCTATCTCCCTCGACGTTG
>JBFGQG010000375.1:0-4236 GCA_041564295.1 Anaerolineales bacterium
ATATGCCTGAAGTTCCGCCCATGAAAAAGTAATCCCGCGCTCTGTTGCGAACTGTCTTTTCGGAATTACAAGCCAGATCGAGCCAGCAGGTTTAATGCAATAGGTAAATTTGGACAGCTGATGTTCCAACCCGGCGATCGTCTGGGGCCACCAAAGAATCAAATCGAAACCACGCAAACCGATGTAATCCGTCACTCGCACGGATTCCGGCATATGCGTGACGAAATCCTTAACAAAATCTTCAGGTGCGTCGACTACACAGATCTGGCTGTTTTCAGTGATCCCAAGTTTTTCAGCAAGTCGATCCGAGAGCATAAAGATATTGTAACCATTTATTTTCAACGCGTGGGAACTTTTCAATTTCATTCTCCGCGTCGGTATTCCCTGCGATGAGGCCGTTCACACTTGTCTTCCCCGAGACTATCGTCTATAATGCACGCTGCCAAACGGGGTGTGGCGCAGCCCGGTAGCGCGCTTCAATGGGGTTGAAGAGGTCCAGAGTTCAAATCTCTGCACCCCGACTTGGCTTCAGGTCCTGCATAAGCAGGACCTGTGCTATTAAGCGCTCCTGTCAAATACGAACTGCTCCAATTATCCATCATGGCAGTAAGGTTTACCCGTCATTAACACAATACAAACAATCTTGAAAGAAATCCTTAAGATTTAAGCGTAGAATCAATCGTGTGTCAATCAATTACTTAATCGAAGTACAAACATTTATCGAGGAGATAACAATATGGAACGCAAGAATGTTGCCACGCTCGCCGGAGGCTGCTTTTGGTGCCTTGAGGCAGTCTACCAGGAACTCCGGGGAATTGATTCTGTCGCTTCCGGGTATTCCGGGGGCCACGTTCCTAATCCAAGCTACCGGGAAGTAACCGGCAAATCGACCGGACATGCCGAGGTCGTCCAGTTAACTTTCGATCCGGGCGTGATCAGCTATCGAGAAATCCTGGAAGTCTTCTTCACCATTCACGACCCGACAACGTTGAACCGGCAGGGAAATGATGTCGGCCCGCAGTACCGCTCCGCCATCTTTTTCCACGACGAAGAACAAAAGCAGATCGCTGAAGAGGTCATCGCCGAATTTGAACGCAACCAGGTCTGGGGCGACCCGATCATCACCGAAGTTTCGCCGTTTGAAGCGTTCTATATCGCCGAAGATTACCATCAGAACTATTATCGAGACAATCCCCTGGCGGGTTACTGCATGGTCATCATTCGGCCCAAAGTCGCAAAATTTCGAAAGCAATTCTTTGATAAACTCAAGAAATAAACCTGCACTATAAACTGGAGGATGTTGATGGTCCACTGGCTGGTCCGTTCGTTAAGGTTCGCGAGGTCTGAATTTGTTCGCGGTCTCGATGGAGTAAATCCTGAAGAAGGTATCATCCGGTTTGAATCGATAAATTCGTTGAGCTGGATGGTCGGTCACCTGGCTAACCAGGAGAACTTTTACTGGGTCTACCTGGCCCAGGGGATCCGGATAGCGCCGGAACTTCGCAAACTTGTTGGAACCGGCCAGCCTGCCAGCACTCCACCGCTGGATGAAATGTGGTCTATCTGGCGAGAAGTCACATCAACTGCCGATAATTTTCTTGAAACACTGTCAGAACCGAGCCTTTCAAAGCATCTAATATTCAATAAAAAGGAATGGCCTGAGAATACAGGGACCCTTTTACTGCGAAACTCCCACCATTACTGGTTCCATCTCGGAGAAGGGATGGCTGTTCGACAGCTCCTGGGTCATACAGGCCTCCCGCAGTTTGTCGGGGAAATGATCGCTGGGAGTTACATCCCCGGCGAAGAATGAATTTTTCGCTATTTCCGGTTACATGTATCGCGCATCTCAGATTCGACAATCTTTTCTCACCTTTGGGTTCCTGATAACCATCGCCATCACTGTTGCGCTGGTGCTGATCCCGGTCAACCAGCGAGAGAAGCTCAAAGAAGACCTGACTAGAGCTGCCCGTATGTACAGGATCGGGTACGCATCACATATTGCCCTGGAAAATTTCACTGATTTTGCCTGGGATGAAGTGCACATTTTCCTTCCAGGCACGAGCGATGTGACGATCAAACAAAGGTTGGGATTTTACTGGCAGGGAACGCAATTGGATCTTGTAACGGAGCCTGAAGGGTTTGCCCTGCTGGTTTTTGTCAAGGAAAGACGAGTTATTCGTTGGGTCTGGATGCCAGGAAACGATGCGGATTTCACACACCTCGCTGACCAGTCTCCATTTACGCCGCAAACTGCGATTTTTTTCCTCCCATTTGATGACGATCCTGCCCTCCAGGTGATTCGCTAAAGCCTGGATGCGGCCTCTGCATCCAGCCACCAGGTCACAATCTCCGGATTAATTCTCATGACAGGGACCTCCGACGGATCGACTTCTTCCATCAATACACGCCGGACTATTTCAGCTTTCGATGATCCCGAAGCCATAATGAAAACCTTGCGACCCGCGTTGAAAACAGCCGGCGTCAGGCTGATCCTATCAGCCGGGCGGTCTTGATATTCCGCCTTAACTGCAATTACGCCGACATCATCGCCGGTTTGGGGCGAGCCGGGGAAAAGTGAGGCTGTATGTCCGTCGGTCCCGATGCCGAGATAGATGAGATCAAACTTTGGCCAGGGATTGTCGTCATCAATATAATTTTCGATGACTTCAGCATATTCCTGGGCAGCAATCTCCGGCGGGAGTTCACCCTTGATGCGGTGGACATGCTGAGCAGGGATATCAATGTTCTTAACGAATGCGTCAACGGCCTGTCTGTAGCTGGAACCGGGCATATTCGGAGGAACACAGCGTTCGTCCCCCCAAAACAATTCTGTAAATTGCCAGATCGGATTGACTTTATGAGGATTCTGACCGAAAAGTTCAAATAGACGCTGCGGTGTTCCACCGCCGTTAAGGGCAAGAAGAAACCTGCCTCGCTGCAGGACTGACTCACGGGCAACCTGCAGCGTCCCAGTGGCGAGCGCTGAGGAAAGTGTTTCATAATCGGCTAAAACTCGAATATTTTGTTCCAATTCGTCAGGAATGCATACAGCCAAACTGCCAGGCCCGCCCCTCACGCGCCATCAATTCGTCTGCCTCAACGGGACCCCAACTCCCCTTCTTGTATTTCGCGGTCGGTATGCGACCAGATTCGCAGACCTGCAGCAGCGGGTCAACAATCCGCCAGGCCGCCTCAATTCCATCAGCACGCGTAAAAAGCGCGGCATCGCCATTTATCGCATTCATCAGCAGCCTCTCGTACGCTTCAGGGATCATCACTTCCCCAAAACTCTCCTTGTAATGAAAGTCCATATCGACGGAACGCATGTCAGCCTGCGTATCGGGCACCTTGGCTTCGAACCGGAGGTGAATCCCTTCATCCGGTTGTATGCACATCGAAATTACATTCGGGTGGATTTGTTCGCCCACCTGAAGCGGAAACATGACATGTGGGGGAGACTTGAAGCCGATCACGATTTCTGTCATCTTTTCCTTCAAACCTTTTCCCGATCGCAGGTAAAACGGCACGCCCTGCCAGCGCCAGTTATCGAGGTAAAGTGAAAGGGCTGCATAAGTCGGCGTTCGAGAGCCGTCTTCCACTTCGGGTATATCCAGGTAACCTTCATACTGTCCCACGACGAGATGATCGAGCACTTCTTCCGGTGATAACAGCCGGACAGCTGACAGCGCTTTTACTTTTTCATTCCTGAGAGCATCCGCGTCAAAGGAAGCGGGAGCTTCCATCGCGACAAGAGAAAGCAGTTGGAGCAGGTGATTTTGAAACATATCCCGGAGCACACCGGACTGGTCGTAATATCCACCCCTGTGCCCGACATCAACTTTTTCAGCAGCCGTGATCTGCACGTGGTCAATATAGTTTCGGTTCCATATGGGTTCAAAAATTGTATTTCCGAACCGGAAAACGAGAATATTCTGTACTGTCTCTTTGGCCAGGTAATGATCGATCCGGTAAATCTGTTTTTCAGAAAGATGTTTGTGGACGGTTTTTGTCAATTCGAGTGCAGAAGATAGATCCCGCCCATAAGGTTTTTCGATAATAACACGGCGAAAACCCTCCTCCTCAACCGTCATATCATTTTCGCCCAGGTACGTGATTGCGATCGGGAAGAACTCTGGCGCTGTTGCAAGGTAATACAGGCGGTTAGCCGGACCACCTTCGATCTTTCTTAAATGATCATCACATTCCAGATACCCTTTCGAATTGCTCAGGTCG
>JBFGQG010000376.1:0-4208 GCA_041564295.1 Anaerolineales bacterium
TACAATGGATTGAAAATCCGACTATTTGGCGAGAAATAATTCACCCTGACGATCGTGAGCGGGTGCTGAAAGAACATGATCGGACGAATAGAACCGGTGAGCCATTTAATGTTGAATATCGAATGTTCCACTCTGACGGATCAATCGTCTGGGTCGCAGACTCTGCTATCCTGATGCCGGCGCAGGGAGAGCAAGAGCCCTATTGGCTCGGTGTGCTCAGTGATATCACCAGCCGCAAGCAAGCAGAAGAGGTGCTCAAAAGGCATACCAAAGAATTGGCCGGCTTATATGAAATTTCCCAGTCTTTTACTGTCATTAAAGACGTTCATGAGGTCTACGGTCAGCTCTCAGAAAAGCTAGCCGGCCTGGTGGGTGCAGAACTTTGCATCGTTGCACTGCTGGACCACCAGACCGACGAGATTATTGCACAGACGCCAGGATTTGGCATCCGGAATGAACTGCTCGCCGATATTCATTATCCTCGGGAATTCGGCCGGGCTGTCTGGGACCTGAGCGAAAATCAAGCATTCATTGCAAACGCCCAATCCGAAATACCGGCAGATTTCGCTGATTTTGCCAGGCTGCTTGGGATCCAATCCGTGCTTGTCGTGCCGATTCATATCGCAGGTGGGTTCGGTGGTATCGTTGTGGCGGCGAACAAACCGAATGGCTTCACAGAAGAGGACGACCAGCTCATGCGCACGATGGCGAACCATGCAGGCGTCGTGATCGAAAAAGCCGGCCTTTTTAACGCAGCCCAAAGACGTCTGGATGAGTTATCGCTGCTGCAAGCTGTATCGACGGCTGCGATAAATATCAGTGACGAAGATGAATTGATCGCAGAGTTTACACGCGTTATCGGTGAAGCGTTCTTCAGCGATAACTTCGGCATCATGCTCGTCGATGAGCATGTTCATGCCCTTAGACTGCACTATTCGTACCGCGGATTAAGCGAGGAAAACAGAAATCTGACGATTGCTTGCGGTGATGGAATTACAGGCCAGGTGTGGGCAAAACAAGAACCGATCCTTGTTCAAGACGTTTCAGTTGATCCGAATTTCATTTCGATAACCCCTGGCATCCAATCCGAACTTTGTGTCCCATTACAGATCGGCCAGCGGGTCATTGGCATTGTGAATGCCGAAAGTTCACAATTAAACGGCTTCAGCTCGGACGACTTGCGGCTGCTGACGACTCTTGCCGGCCAATTAGCAACAGCAATCGAAAATATCCGGCTTTATAAAAGCGCGCTGCTTGCTGCCGAGAGACGCTCAGTCCTCCATCATGCCAGCCAGGCCGTTGTCGGAAGCAACGACCTGGAAAGCGTTTACGATGCGATTTACCAATCTGTTGCCAGCTTGATGACGGTGGACGCTTTTACACTGACTTTATTGAATGAAGCCGGGACAGAAACAGAACTCGTTTGCGGTTACAACTACCAGGAACGTGCTTCAGGGACAACAATATCTTCAAACCAAGGTCTTACAGGTCTGGTAATTCAATCCGGCCGCTCCGTCAGGATCGAGGATTTAGAAAAAGAAAAAGAACTTGATATCGTCCATTTCGGGGATGACCGGCATGTCCGGTCCGTAGTCGCCGTGCCCATCCGCTTAGGTGAAAGAGTCCTGGGAATGCTGTCTGCTCAAAGTGATCAATTGGGTGATTACTGCCAGGAGGACCAGGACCTGCTTGAAATGCTTGCCGCCTACGCGGCTACTGCGATCGAAAATGCACGGCTGTTCACGAAAACGGCCCGCAGAGCGAGTGAATTTGCGACTCTCTATGAAATGTCAAACGATTTCTCTACTCGCGTTGACCTGCAGAATACGTTACAGGTGACGTGCAGGCGTGCAGCGGAGCTGATGACCGCAGACGGGAGCAACATTTTTCTTTATAACGCCGAAGAGGAAGTGCTTGAATGCGTTGCAGAAATCACCACTATCGGACCTTCTGCACTTGGAACCAAGTTGTCATTAGGAGAGGGGATGGCCGGGCAGGTCGCAAAGTCGCGCAAGCCGATGATTGTTGACGACTACCATTCCTGGCCCGGCAGGTCAGCGCAGTTTGAACATATCAAAATAACTGGGGTCGTGCAGGTGCCGATGATTTACCGCGGTGAATTGATCGGCGTTCTGAACGCTTACAGGATCAAAGGGGGGGATTCTCCATCGAATAAACAACCTTTCACGGGCGCCGATTCAAACTTGTTATCCCTATTAGCCAATTCAGCCGCGGGTGGTATTTATAATGCGCATCTTTTAGATGAAACGCGTCGGCGGTTGCGGGAGTTGGAAACTGTCAACAGGATCTCCACCTCACTAAGAACAGCCGAAAGCCTCGATCAGATTTTGCCCGCCTTTCTTGATGAAACACTCGAAATTCTAGAGACCACTGCAGGCTGGCTTGTATTGATTGAAGGCCTGAATAACAAAATCACCAGCGAGGTCGTACGGGGCTGGTTCTCGGAATACAGAGAATTTTCAACAACACCGGTTTCAGGCATTTCCGAACATGTACTGAAAACCAGTCAACCGTATATATGTCAGGAATTTAAACAAGACGAGCTTACAAAGTCAGATGGGAATTCCAGGTTCCCAGCCGGTTGGGGCGGCATCTGCCTGCCGGTACTGGCAGGACAGAACGTCATCGGATTGTTTTACGTTTCTGTCGAACATCCAAGACAGATTAACGACCAGGAGGCCAAACTCCTTGTTACGCTGACGGAAATGGTCGGAAGTGCGATCCACCGAGCCCAGTTGAACGAACAAACCCTGCAACAGGTGGACAGGCTTGCTGCCTTGCGAGCGGTCGACAACGCAATCAATTCCAGTATGGACATGCAGTTCACGTTAGACGTCATCCTGGACCAGACGATCTCCCAGTTGCGTATGGATGCATCTTCTATTTTGCTGCTTGATCCCGTTGGTCTTGTTTTGGAAATGGTCGCTGCGCGGGGATTCCACCGGAATTTCTCGAAAAAACTCCGGCTGCGGCTGGGTGAAAGCCAGGCAGGAAAGGTAGCCTTGCATCGCAAAGTCGTTTCTCATCCGGACATTCAGTCCGTATTGGAGGTTTTCGCCAAGCCGGATATGATCGAAGGCGAACAATTTCGCTCTTATTTTGCATCGCCGTTGATCTCAAAAGGAGAGGTTAAAGGTGTCCTGGAAGTCTTCAAGCGGAGCCCATTCGAGCCGGATAGAGAATGGTTGGACTATTTCACAACGCTCGCCGGGCAGGCGGCAATCGCAATCGATAATGCAACATTATTTGAGAATTTACAGCATTCAAACCAGGACCTGGCTGTCGCTTACGACCGGACTCTTGAAGGCTGGGCGCACGCTCTCGAACTGCGGGACAATGAAACGGAGGGCCATTCTCGAAGAGTTACAGAAATGACGCTCAATTTAGCACACAGTCTCGGCGTGCGAACGGATAAATGGGTCCACATCCACCGCGGTGCTCTTTTGCACGATATCGGGAAAATGGGCATCCCTGACAGTATTTTGCACAAACCTGGGCCATTAGACGAAGAAGAATGGGAACTCATGCGAAAACATCCTGTTTTCGCATATGATATGTTAAAAGGAATCGACTATCTGACCCCTGCATTAGAAATCCCATATTGCCACCATGAAAAATGGGACGGCACAGGGTACCCGCGTGGATTAAAGGGGGAGCAAATACCACTTGCCGCTAGAATTTTTGCCGTCGTCGATGTCTGGGATGCGCTTAACTCGGATCGACCTTACCGGAAGGCATGGCCACGAGATAAAATTATCCGGTATATACAGGAACAATCAGGATTGCATTTCGATCCGAAGGTGGCCAATGTTTTTCTAAACCAAATTATTGATGATTAATAGACAAAATCCAAATTAAGAATTTAGATTTCAAAATTAAACAAAAACGGCTGCGTCTTATTGCTCATAGGACGCAGCCGTTCTATTTGGAATAGGTTGAAATTATTTCAATTACCGTTTAGCTTTTCACCCACAATCGAATCATTCATCTTTTCCATGTAAATCGTCAGGTGTTTTCCGACCTCCTCAAGAGTCTCGAAATAAAACCTCTTGCCACTTTCAACATGGTGGATGACACCTTCCCAGGCCGGTTGATCGTTTAACTGGCCGTCGTCATCAATCCATATTCTCAATATGAAGGCGTGAGCAGGTTTTTCAACCATGATGATCTCTCCGAAATTTATTTCA
>JBFGQG010000377.1:0-4205 GCA_041564295.1 Anaerolineales bacterium
AATAATGGAATTGGTCTGGTGCCTGATTTTGTCGTCGAAGGGGATATCACAGCCTTGGTTGATGAAACCCGGCGATATTTCGGAATTGCTCCATAAGCTGCCAGGTGTGCGATGGATAGATGGTTCGCAGAATTCTGATATGAAGAAATCGATTTTGTGGGTATTAAGTTAAAAGATCACCTGCGCAATACAGCAGGTGATCTGGGAAGGCCAGTCAGGCCAGGGTTATCGCTGCATGTCAATGTTGGGCGGGGCCTGGTACGCCTGGGATTCCAGGAAGTTGATATCAATCGTTGCGTTGCCATGCACGAAAACGTTATAGCCGATCAGCTGCGTGTTGTAAGTCGGCAGGGTTGACCCGGAACCGCCGATTTCAATTTCGCCATCCGGGGCATAAATAACACCGAGATACCTTGAATCTGCGTTACCCAGCATGTTGATCGAGCCGGAATTAGATTTCGCCAGGTATATCAACACGTTAGGAAGAGCCGGGGCAGGGTCTGGCGAGGAAAGCGGCGCTGTGAGCTGAATCTGCGATCCACCTCCGGTATCAAAATCACCTCCCGTCAGGTAAATCGTTACGCCGTTGCCGAATAACGAACCGCGGCCATTGACGCTGACACCACCGGAGACACAGTACAGTCCTGAAGTCAGTGTAGCGGTTTCATTCGCACCAACCGAAATCTCAGTGTAGTTGCCTGGCAATAGGTTACCGCCGTTGCGAGAGGCACCCCTGTTCTGCAGACCGCCGCAGTTTGGTGGATCGATTTCAGTCACCTGTTCCGGCAGAGGTCCGTTGTTTTTAATCGGATCTGGGGTTTCAGTCCCAGGTCCGACATTTGTCCAGCGTGCCCCATAGGAAATCCCGCCATTTGTGACGGCAACACTTCCGGATCCGTTCGTCCCGAGGCAACCTGCAGATAGAACGCCACCACCATTGACTTTGACATCCTGGCTCCCGTCAAACTGCACGCCGTTCTGATTGCCAGAACAATCAGCAGGATTCAAGGAAACGATTGCGTTGCCGAAAACCAGGGATGTCTGGGGGCGGACGCGTGCTGTAGATCGAACGGTCTGTACGAGAGGGCCACTGAAAACAAATTGTGCGAAGGAACTCGGTGTCTGGGCTGTAATATAGGTGTCAATGTCGATGAAGCGGTCGGTAAAACCCCCGTAACTCACTTCAAAACACGTCGCTTCAACGCCATCATTGTCGTCGGAAGGGTCAGTGTCAATCGTATACCCGTTGCTCGCTGCTCGATTGATTGCAGCAGTCTTCGCTAATGCCGTAGCAGTGATGTACCAGCTATCGCCGCAATTCCAGTTGCTGTGCCGGATTTGATTCGCGTCAAAAAACTGGGCGTAGCTCGCTGCAGCCGTCAAGGATGAAGTGTCAGACGCATTCTGCATATTGCGGCGGTCGGAATACACACGGCCCCCGTCAATAGCAAGCGCTGTGAAGCCAAGCAGGGCCACGATGCCCAGCACGATCAGCACAAGCGCCTGTCCACTCTCAGATGGTTTTCTATCTTTCATAATTCAAACTCCGGCATGATGTATAAATTTTGAAGAAGCGCGAGCGCTGCCACTCTTGTTCTAAGGCCGCTCGCACCGTCCTTAGCATATAAAACGAATAAATTCAGACTCTATTACAACCAAATTTCAAATTAATGAAGTTTATCAAGGAGGACAGGAGTAAGCAGTCGTCAGGATAGTGTCGGTTACTTTTGCGCTCAGAGGGATGGTCGCCCCACCGATAAACGGCATCGTCATTTGAAATGTTGGGCTCAGTACTGTGACAGTCAGCCCGGCGCCAGTCTTGCAAAGGGCAGCATTGGCTGCATTAGAACAATCCGGGGAAATGATGATCGAAATATTGGTCGTATCGTACAGGTTGACTGGATTTGATGAAGCTGAACGGACGCGCGCCTGGATGCCGGTAATATCTGCGGGGCAAAACGAGCCATATGCCGCCCCTTCCTGTGCCGCATCACGCAAGGCCACAAAGATAAAAAACATCCGGCCAAGGTCCACGATCCCAGCCAGAAGTATCAAAATAAACACCATTGAAATGGCGACTTCAGTGAAGCTCTGGCCTTTTTCGCTATTTCTGCTAATCATGAAATCACTGTTGATAGACATTATATGAGCCGCTAAGGAGTGATGAACTGCGAGATGGAAACCACGCAGTTGTCATTAAAGGTTACATCGAGGACGTACAAACCGGCCTGGATGTTGTTGAAGAATTGCGATTGCAACGTCTTGGTCGAGCCGCTGTTCAACTGGCGGTCAGCAGGCGTACCAAGCCAACCACCGCTGACGATCGTCGGAGGCGAGGTGGAATTCCCGTTCCAGATGATACTTCCGGAAAAATAAAACCGCTGCAGCTTCTGAGACGCAGGCACACCGGGCCAGTTGATGAAAGCAATCGATGAAATTGTGCGCGCGGTGGTGTTATTGTTCGTGATGGTCCAGAACAGGTTGTTGGCGTCAAACGTGAAGGTGGAACCTGACGAATACTGGCAGACGGGAGTAGGAGTCGGGCTGGGCGTAAACGTGTTCGTCGGTGTTGGCGTTCTTGTCGGAGTCGGCGTTCTGCTGGGGGTTGGACTCGGCCCGGGCGTGTTCGTCGGTGTTGGGGTCGGCGTATTCGAAGGCGTTGGCGTATTCGAAGGTGTTGGCGTATTTGAAGGAGTCGGAGTGAATGTCGGCGTGAACGTTGGGGTCGGCGTAGCGTTCTCAATACTTACGCAGGTTTTCTTATTCCGACTCGCGTCGTATATGTGTGTTGGTGAAGTCAATACAGTCACGCAAAACGTCCAGCCGTTCCAATCCCTATTCACACTATCCGAAGTGAGGACGGCCTGGCCAAATCCGTTCGTTCCAGCGGAATCCGAGGAAGAAGTATCGCCCGAAAATTCACCGGCAACGGTTGCATTTGTAACCGGTAAGATCGGGTTTCCACCCCGAACAGTCACCGTCGCGACAGCCTCATATTGCTGGCCGCGCGGGTTATTTACAACAATCGTTATATTTTCCACCCACATTTTCGGTAATACCGGGGTTGGTGTTGGTGTGATGGTCGGTAGAACAGCGGCAGTCCCTACAGGGACGGCTTCAATGATCGTGCGCGAACTGACGGACTGGATTGGAAACGGTGGAATTGGAACGATCGGAACGATCGGCCTGTAATTCGTGATGACACGGACCGTGATACGGTCGCCCAATTCGACATCGCTGGGTCCAACGCCGCCGACTGGACAGCTCGCATACGGAGTCGGTGTTGCGATAAGATTTGCCAGGCCGGAGTCGTATTGAATGACGATATCGTTTGGAGAAATGCCGGCCAGGCTGCCGATTCCTGAGGCTGCAGACCGTATTGCCGTGCAATCAGAATAGCGTTTCTGGCCGCTTGGAAGTTCCCCAACCGCTGATCCAAAACGAGCAGCTTCCCGGCTGGAAGACGTGACGGCAACATAAATGAAAAGCAGCCGACCTACTTCGATGACCCCCAATACAAGGAGAAGCAGGATCGGCAAGATCAAGGCAAATTCAACGATGCCCTGACCTTTTTGCTTCCTTCGTCCATTCATAACCAAATAAGAACGCATACGAACCTCACATTCGATGTTGCGATTATACCATTTTGACTATCCGAAATCTCTCGTCCGATCGTACCAGTCCTACACCTATACAACGATTTGCCCCCACGGACATTACTGCAACGGATAAGAAATTAGGAGGATGTGCCGGCAATTACCCTTATTCCTGAGATTAACATTATTTTGAGACACTTATGCTAAAATGCCTTCCATGAGCGAAAAAATCATCGCCACAAACCGCAAAGCAAGGCATGATTACCACATTCTCGATACCTATGAAGCCGGTCTTGTGCTCTTCGGCAGCGAAATCAAGTCCATTCGAAGCGGGCAAATCAGCATTAAAGAAGCCTATATCAGGATCGATGAAACGCGCCTTGAAGCCTGGCTGGTTAACGCTCATATTGCCCCATACGATCCGGCCAGCCGCCAGAACCACGAACCGACCCGAAACCGCAAGCTTCTTTTACACAAGAAAGAGATTGCAAAAATGTGGGATGCAGTGCGGCAGAAAGGCGTCACCATAATCCCTTTGCGCGTGTACCTCCAGATGGAACGCGCGAAAATCGAAATCGCCCTCGCCCGCGGCAAGCGCCAATACGATAA
>JBFGQG010000378.1:0-4191 GCA_041564295.1 Anaerolineales bacterium
CTGTACAGGCGAACGAGCGTATTCAGTTCAGGGACTTCCGTTTCCTGAAGTAAGGTAAATGATTGCATTGCGTAGAGCTCCAAACAGACGGAATTAAAGCGCCGATTCTTCGAATTTTCGGCACCGATTTAGTATACCGCAGGTGGGTTAGTGGGGGAAATGAAATCGCAATACGGTCAGTGTGGTCAAGCAGGCGCAGGCAGTAGAGAACCGGGGGCTTGATCCCGCGGAACAATTACAACTTTTTTGGTTCGATCAAATCACCTGCTCGACGACACGCTTCGCCAGGATCACGGCCGTTTCCTGCCTGTACTCGGCCGTCGCCCATTGATCGCCTGCTTCTGCAGCAGCACTGCGTACGGCCGTCTCGATTCCACCTGACTCAGGTGCGTCGAATGCGAGGCGCGGGTGCGCGCCCCACCCGCCGACCACGACCCGCATTCTCCCGGAAGACCATGCAGCTGCAGCTGCGGTAACCACCGGCCGATCTGCTGGACTGCGCGCGATGTATTCAAAAGCAAACACAACTTCCGTGTTTATCGTGACCTGGGTGATCAGCTGTTTTTTTAAATGCGGCAGGCCTTCGCTTACACCGGCGCGCATATGGATCAGCTGGCCGTAACTGGTTGATTGGTCGCCGGGCAATAATTTCACTGCCGCATCCATTGCGAGCAGCGCACAGCCCAACGGGGAGCGTCCATCTGCAGCGATAAGCGTACCAGCAATAGTCGCCTGGTTGCGCAGGTTGAACGTTGCCTCCTGTAAAACAACCTTACGGACGCTTTCCTGGAGATCGGGCGACTCCGCCAGCGCCTGCAAAGTGACGCTTGCACCGGCCTCAAGGAATTTTCCCCGCATGGAGATGTTTTCAAAACCAAGTGCCTGAAGGTCTGCAACAGCGAATGTTTTTGGGTGCGGACCGTTCAACAGTGTCCCACCCCCGAGAGGCAGGGTCAAAGATTCCCGCTCGATCAGTGCCAGCGCCTCATCGAGCGTTTGAGGTCTGAAGTATTCTGTGATCATGCTGGTTCCAATCAGTTCTGCGCAAAAGTATCGATCAACAGCTTCACATCACCGCCGACCGGATAAAGGATCGGACAGGTGCAGCCACGGTCCATGTATTCCTTGACTTTTGCCCGGGCCTCATTCGGCGTCCCGGAGGCGGTGATCCCGTGGATCAAATCTTCCGGGACGAGATGCTTCGCTGCTTGGATCTGTTCATGCGTAGCCGGCCAGCCAAGGATCGACTGGATCCCGGCAACTACCTCTTCGGATACGCCCGATGCTTTCGCGATATGCGGCTGTTGGGCCAGGTACTGACACAGCAGGCCGCGGGTCGTATCAATAGCTTTGTCACGGTCTTCATCAACAGAACAGACGATCAATTGCGGCCTGTCGATATCCGCAACAGTGCGTCCCGCTTTCCTGGCGCCCATATCCAGTTGTTCAAGCGCTTCATCGTTATATTCAGGTGGAACACAGTAGTTCAAAACAGCGCCGTCAGAAATCTCACCGGTGAGCTCCATCATCTTCGGACCGGTCGCGCCAATCATGATCGGTACTTTTCGGGGTTCACGTCTGCCGTGAACCACATCCAGCTCTATCCCATTGACCTGGATGAACTCCCCTTCGAAGGTCACGCGCTCCATGTTGAGCAGCCTGCGGAGCACTTCCACCGTCTCTCGCATGGCCGTCAACGGTTTCCGGCGGTCGATCCCCACGTTTCTCGCCAGCGGATCCCACCAGGCGCCCAGGCCGCAGATCATGCGATCGGGGGCGAGGTCGTCCAGTGTCAGAAAGGTGGCTGCCAGCAGGCCAATATTGCGCGTCCAGTTGTTGATCACACCCGAGCCGACCTTCAATTTGGCTGTGACAGCTGCATAAGCTGCCATGGGGACGATCGCATCGCGCACCAGTCGCGACTCAGCCTGCCAGACGGCTTCAAAACCTCTAGATTCAGCGTATTGAACGTAATCAAGCCCATCCCGGAGATCATGTGCATCTTGAAGGTATAGCGCGACTCGCATAGGAAACCTCCTCATTGTTTCAGGCGTTATAGCAGCAGCCGGATGCCCGGCAACCCACGTCTAATTGTATCAGCGACTCGTCATGCAGTTTGCTCGGAGACGGGATCGATGCGAAGCGTCATGCCGATCAGATCCAGGTCTTCCGGCAAATCGAGGTCCAGTGCGAGGGAATCGGCTTTGAAGATTTCGAGATGGGCTTCCGCAATTCGCGCTCGTTCGCAGTGCCGGGCGAATGAGCCCGGGCCGTAGTCGAACGCGATGATATCCGGTGGAGTCAGGAGCAGTGCGTTCGTCCCTTCACTGTGGCGATCAGGCGCGATTACGACGGTCTTTCCACGATTGCTCAGTGCGATCATATCACGGACATCATCAGGGTCCAGCAACGGCAAATCCGCCGGGATGACGATCACTCCACGCGCTTTGTAAGCATTGGCAACCATCGCGGCACGCGTCAGGCCTATATTCAGCTCCGGATGTCCGTTCTCAAGGAGTGTGCGTGCTCCTGAGGCCCTGGCAACGGCCAGAGCAGCTGGATCGCGGCTTACGACTAGAATGTGTGCAATGCTTTTGACTTTTTTGAGCGTATCAACGGTAGCAACCAGCATCCGTTTGCTCAACTCGGCTCGTTCCTCTTCCGTCAGAACTTCTGATAATCGTGATTTCCCCCTGCGCAGTGGTTTGACGGGCACAATAGCCCATATGCTCATACCGGCCCCCTCGCTGGAAAATTCTTTGCCATCATAATATTCCTCTTTTCCTATAAATCGAATAATTCAAATGATATTAAGTTTCTCACGAAATTCCAGAACAGCAAGGGCCAGTCTATCCCGTTCTGCTTTCGTTCGCATCCATGTCTCTGTTACCAGCACTGCCAGGCCTGATTCTTCGAGCTTCGGCGCCGCTCCAACATCGACCTTATCAATCACGATCCCGTCAAGCCAGGGCGAATAATGTCCTGCTACCGCTTCCACAGAAGGCTCAATGCCCATTTCACTGTACATTTTCGCGGCAGGCCCCTTAACCGCCTGCCCGCCGATGATCGGTGACACGGCGATGACGGGTAATCGATCGAGATGATCTTGAATCCCGGCGACGTTCCGGATCGGGTCAATACTGACCCATGGATTTGACGGGCACAAAACCACCAGGTCTGCCGATTGGAAGGCACGCACAACCTCCGCACTGGCCTGCGGAGCGCCTTCGAAACGAAAACCGGTTACGGCAGGCCGGCACCCCTGGTGGACAAAATATTCCTGGAAACCCAGTTCTCCTGCATTGGTTAAGACGATCGTAGGCGCCGGATCATTACTCATCGGAAGAATAGTAGGCCCGATCGACCAGCTTTCACAGAACGCGCGCGTGACCTGGGTGAGCGTCTGCCCGGCGCGCAGACGCCGTGTCCGTTCAAGATGCGTGCCGAGGTCTTTATCGCCGAGGGAGAACCAGTCCGGACCACCGAGAATGGAGATGTTTGCAAGAGCCTGCCAGGATTCGTCCTGGCGTCCCCAACCTGTCTCAGGATTCGCCAGGCCGGCAAGCATGTAACAAACAGTATCCAGGTCCGGGCAAATTTTCAAGACCAGGTGTTCAAAATCGTCCCCCGTATTGACAATAATCGTCAGCTGATCGGCCGCGAGCTGCCTGGCAAGGCCGTCGGCAAGTTTTGCTCCACCGACGCCTCCCGCGAGTGCAACAACATTAAGTTTCATAATCGACATCTATAATTGCATTTACTTGCCGGATTCAGCGGAAAACGACCACCTCATCCAACGATTTCCTGGACCGGACGGCAGGTGTGACGTCCGGATAACCTAATAAAATCATACCTTGAGGCTCCCAGTCGACAGGCAGGTCCAGCGCCTGCCGGACAATCTCCTGGGCGAACAGCGGCGCGCAGACCCAGACGCCGCCAAGACCTTCTGCATGGGCAGCCAATAAAAGCTGGCCGCCTGCGAGCGCTACACTCTGGAGCGCCATCCGGAATTCAGCACGGTTCCGCTTGCGGTCGGGGTATCTGTCCATTTCTGACATCGTCATACAAAGGATCATGACCAGCGGGGCCTGTTCAATCCGCATGATCGAGCGGGAGACCATCTTCTCGATTTCTTCTTCCGGAACGGCGTCTTTCTCCAGGTCCCTTCGAAACTCAGCAGCCATCGCTGCA
>JBFGQG010000379.1:0-4191 GCA_041564295.1 Anaerolineales bacterium
CATAAGACTGTCTACCCTCGAAAACAGACCTAATTAAATTGGCGATTATCGAATTTGCATAATATCAATCGACTGTTAAGACCAGTCGCCTGGGCTCTCGCCCTCACCCTCCTCCTCTTCCGCTTCGCCTCCACACCACCCCTCTGGTGGGACGAAGGCTGGACGCTCTCCGTCGCTAAAAATTTCATAGAATCCGGCCACTTTGGGCTCATCAATGCCGGCGTCAAAGTCGGCCCTGGAATCTCTGGTCACTACCCCGTTATCCTCGCTGCCGCACTCAGCGTCAAACTCTTCGGCGTTGGGATCTGGCAGGGACGCCTGCCGTTCGTCGTGATGACTGCGGCGGCGACGGTCCTGGTCGTCATCATCACCCGGCGGCTGAACGGTCCCAAAGCAGCCACTGCAGCATTGTTCGCCGCCGTTTTCCTCGTCCCGCACCCTTTTCTGCATCCGCTTATAAACGGCCGTCAGGTACTCGGCGATATCCCCGCAGCACTGTTCCTGCTGGCCGGCGCCTGGGCCATGGACCGGGGGCTCAGGTCAAACCCCCTGTACCTGCTATTATCAGCTGCCTTCTGGGCGCTGGCGCACGCCTCAAAGGCCCAGGTGCCCATCTTCCTGGCAGGTGGCGTACTCGTAACCGGGATAATTCTGGCAGTCCGGCGGATGTACCGACCTGCACTGCTGATGGCGCTGACCGGAGCGGGTGCTATTATCCTTTTCCGCGTGGTGACCCGCTTGTTTTTCAGGTCCCTGCCGCCTTTAGAAGGGTCTCAAGGCGGCGTGGAGGGCCTCTTCCAGGTCGTCGGATTCGTGCTCGACCCGGCTGTACGGTCCCGCGCGCTGCTGCTGACCGCAGTGTTTGCGTTGCCGTTCGCTCTCGGGCTTGCATCGGAAGGAATTCGGATATTTAAATTGCTGCGATCGGGTAATTCCGGCTTATTGGACCCTGCCGGCACGCTGCTCTGGAGCATCGCGGCAGGCTGGTTCGCCTGGTACCTGCTCTTTTCAAATTCCGGCGACCGCTATCTCGCCACTCCAATCCTGCTCGCTACACCCTTTACAGGTAATTGGCTTGATAATGCAACCCGGGGCCTGGATATCCGCAAGACAATCCGCAACTCTGCAGCTTTTCTCAAGCTGCATGGGCTCACCACTGAGAACGGAAACGCTTTATTCGCTGTGGTTTTAATTGCGATTCTCGTTCCATTCACTATCTTTTCCTTCTCGCTCACACTCAAAGGCACCAACCAGCCGCTGCTCGAGACGGTCACCTATTTGAACACGTACCTTCCCAAGGATGCTCTCATCGAAACATACGACAGCGAACTTTTCCTCTTTCTCGAACGCACGTATCACTTTCCACCCGACCAGGTGCACGTCGACCTACTGCGGCGGCACGTCTACAGGTCAGACGATCCCGTGGATTACGATCCTTTAGTCGCCGATCCGGATTTCCTGGTCGTCGGTCCCCAGAGTGTAACCTGGAGACTCTACGACAGTGCTATTGAGGCAGGTAGCTTTGATTTGATCGAAGATTTCGGGCCTTATAAGGTCTACACCAGGACTTCTATCCCATGAAATTTGATTTGAGCGCGCTTTTAATGGCCGCTGTAGTTCTTTTGGCTGCAGCGGCGCTGCGATTCTATAACCTGGCCGGAAACCCGGGTATCTATTCAGACGAAGGCTCTTTGATTTTGGCGGCGCAGGCTTTGGCCGATGGTGAATGGAATTACCTCGGCATAGGCGGCTCTAACCTGGTAACAGGCCGCATGCCGCTCGTCCCTTGGCTTCTCTCCTGGCCTATACGTTCCGGCGCAGCACAGCTCACCGCACTGCGGACGTTCTCCGCCGTCTGCGGTCTTTTTACGCTGAGCCTGCTGATCTTCCTGCCTTACCGTTTTGATCAAAAAGAGGGAAAGTCACTCGGTCTCCTGGCGGGTGCAATCTACGCAGTCCTGCCATTTACTGTCCTGTACAACCGGCTGGGCTTTTCCTATAACTTGGTTGCTTTCATCGTCATGTTGATTTTTTGGTGTCTCTACACGTATCTTGACACCGGGCAAAGGAAAGCTCTCTTGTTGGCAGGAATTCTAGTCGGGACAGGATTTCTGACAGATCTATGGATGCTTGCTGTTTTTCCAGTCGTATTCCTTACCCCGCTCTTCAGGAACCGTAATGATTTCTGGCCCGGCCTGGGGGGGACTCTACTCATCCCCGGCATTTACGCAGCCTGGATGCTTACTGCAGATTCAAAAACATTTCTTTTCGACCTGAACTTCATATTCTGGCGAGTGACTTTCCCTTTGCGCGACCAGATCGGCCTGATCACGGCGAATTTCAGCCTTCTGATGGTGGAAAATACCTGGATCGTGCTGGGACTGGTCGGTTTATTCACTGTTCAGGCGAAACTATTACGCAACCTGCTGCTGGCCTTTTTTTTCATGACCTTCGTGTTCGCTGCTCGTTCGGTGGCCCTGGTCGGAATCGGCAGCTACCAGTTTCTACCATTGTCACCATTCATTGTGATCGGTCTGGCAACTTTCCACCTGTCTGCCTGGCGCTATCTCAATCACCTTTTCAATGAATGGCTGTCTGCAGGCAGGTTGGAGATTGCGGTGCGGAAATCCACCCGCCGGCTTTTAAGCGGTGTATTTGCTGCCTTCCTGCCTGGACTGCCGTGGCTGTTTCTGACCGTTCAGCAGGTCGCAGCCCTGGGAGGCTCCCTGCCGAATGAATTGAACGGCATCCTCGTGGACCCAGGCAGCGCACGTGAATCCGCAAGTTTTGTCAACACCCAGGTTGCTTCGAACGACGTAGTCATCGCATCCCCTGCCGTCGCCTGGATGATTGACGCACAGGTGACCGATTTCCAGGTCTCCTTAGCTTACTCCGGATTCGAAAGCCGCCATTTCCCTCCCGATATTCCGAGGGAGCGCTTCACCATTGACGCTTCAATTGATAACGCGCGCTATGTGGTCGTAGACAGGCTTTGGGATAACTGGGCCGCGTTTAACGTGCCTGATATCGAAGTGATTTTCGATGAGATCGCCGGTTGGGAGCAGCTGGCTGTGTTTGGCGAGGTCAGGGTGTATGGGAACCCGTAGTCAACGTGTCCTTTTCCCAGGAAACGAAGGTTAAACCAGCTAGAATCGAGAAAAAAGGCAACAGAGGTAAATAATAGCGTTGAGAGGGGAATGGGATGGTTGCAAGTATGAAAATCGTTTCAAAAAAGGCGCCTGTCAAAATCAATGTTATTCGTTTTCCAAATGAACCGGGTCGGCGAACAAATCTATAAATTGTCAGGACGATACCCAACAATGTTAAGAATAGGAAAACGCTGCCCAAAATCATCCCACGCCAGAGATGGAAATAAGGAATGCGTTCATATTTTGAGATGGCTATTCTAAGTTCTGGTTCGTAATTTGCAAATTCAAAATATGATATAGGTCCGACGAAACCATGGTAAATGAGTCCGGCAAATTTCTCGGGGAAAGAATTAAAAACAGCATTGGGCGCCAATTCCCGGGCAGTTGCGACCCCTTCGGAAGTGAATGCTATTCGCATGCGCGCCATTTCCTGCAAGCCTTCAATCGGATGCAACCAGAGTACAGGCTGGAGCAGAAGAAATACAACCAGGAAGGTGGATGTAAATCCGGCGGCATTTTTTATTGTGCGGCGAGGGTTATCGTTTGAAATTGGTTCCCATACAGCGGCTGTAAAACCTAGGATGACATAAGGGGCTGTTGAATATCGTGCGCAGAGCATGATTGCTGCCACAATTCCAGCCACCCAAGGCTTTTTCGCAGCCCATATAAAACTCCAGATGACCAAGCTTATTCCAAAGAGCATGACCCCATCTCGCATCGCACGGCGACCATGGAGCAACAACAAACCATTCAAACTGAAGAAAAGAAGAGCGATAACCCCTGCTCTCATATTTCCTGTTCCTTTTGTAAAAATAAATAGAATGAATGCTGCAGAAAATGTAAAGAATGCCATTGTGGCCCTTGCCAGCGCCAGTAATTCTTCATTTGGAAATGCGTTGTTAGAGAAGTTTTCTTCCCAGGTCATCGTCCAATCCCAATCTGCCGGCAGATCAGCTGTCGGGATACCTGCCGATTTGCGAACGAGACCAAATACGAACCTGCTAAGAGGTTCATCAAGCATTCGCAGACGGGTTAGATTATC
>JBFGQG010000380.1:0-4151 GCA_041564295.1 Anaerolineales bacterium
TAATAACCGTTATTCAACCGGTTTGCAACCCAGACGAGCTGTAAATAAACACCTCTATTGTTCGTATTCCTGTAACCCAGTGGGTATTCTTCTACGTCGGGCGGGGGTGCAGGAGCGCTTAACGCTCCAGTCTGATATTCGAGGATTGCCAGGAGCAAGCGTGGGTCGACGCTGAAATTTTGCGAGACATAATTGATGATCTCGCCGCCTTTGCGGTTTCTCCCGGCAACGTATTGGACATGGTCCTTCAGCCAACCCGGCTGTTCAGACACGAACGCAACCGCATCAAAGTCTACGGCTGACGGTCCGTTGATAAATAACCAGTCTGGAATGATTTGATAAGGAGATCCCCACAACGGAAGATAATAGATCGGTATCTTCATCGGCATACCGGGCGGCATCGTCGTAGCGTCGAGCGGTATGATTGGATTAGCCTCTCGAATTTCAGCGACAGTTGTGTTGAAACGTGCGGCGAGAGCTTCCAGAGAATCACCGGTTTGCGCGATGTAATCGACCAGTTCTCCGGGGGCATATTGTCTCCGCGTCGGGTACGGGGTAGGTTCAGGAAGCGGTGTGGCCGATTCTGGCTCGACTTCCAGGATTTCCGGTTGCGGTTCGGACGCTGCTTCGACCGGCACGCAAGCCGCCAGGCCTAAGATTGCCAGGGCTGTCAGGCTAATCAATAACTTCTTCATTTACAATCCAACTCTGCCGCCAGCTACATGTGCAGGCGTCAAGTACTTCTTGATTTCGGTTAAGAGTCCCTTTATAAGCGATTAGGCCGTCCACCGCAACCCATCCGTCGAGATTAAACGGCAGCGGTCCGGACCCGGCAGCGATCCATTCTCCGTTAAGTTTTCGAGCGATATGCACATGGGTGCCGTTCGCCGTCCCACCTTCGCAGGATGGACGGCCTATCCTTTGTCCTCTTGAGAGACGCATTCCTTCTCTCACGCGTTCATTCACTCCAATATGCAGATACATGATTACCCAGCCGGTATTCTCATCACCGTCCCCATCGAGATCCTGCATGACGAGTCCATGTTCCGACCGCACCACGACGCCCTCTGCAACAGCTGTAACCCAGGCATCTGTCGGCTGGCATCCGGGTTCAGCGCTCGCTGGCGCGAAATCGAGGGCCGCGAAAGGGCCATTCCCCTCAAAGGCTGGATGCGGCCCGCCGGTATAGCTCCACGTATGGCCGGTTTCAAACGGCAGGTCCAGTTCAGGTTGGGAGACTTCGCCGGAATAGATTTCGACTTCCCGGGTCCAGGGATTTCCGAACATCGCCCGGAAAGTAGCAGGAAAGCCTGCAGCAGGATCTAGCGCCTGCCGGAACTCATCGGTATTGAGAAGTTTAGAGAAAAAATTATACAGCGCGACGGTGCCGGCATTCAAGTCGGGGCTTAATTGAATTTCCGTGCCGTCGATAAGGGTCACATGGGTCAGTGTGCCTGCCCGCCAGCCGTAATATCCGGCAGAGAGCTCATAAACAGCCCAGACGAGCTGTCCGTACAGGTCATGGCGGATATAAAATCCCGCCCGCATGAACGGTTCAGGATGCTCGGACTCCCCGAGTATACAGCCGCACTGGTGTTCGAGTAAGGCGAGCAGCAAACGCGGGTTTACGCTGTTTTCTCTGGCTACGAGTGCAATAACGTCGGCACCAGTGTTCCAGGCATTCATCATCAGGTACTGCCTGTGCCGGCTCATGAATCCGTTGGTCGCCTGAACATAGGCGTTCACATTAAAGTTTGAAGCTGAGGCGGAAAATACCAGTTCGCTGTCAGGAATCAGCCGGCTTTGACCGGTTTTGGGTTGGCTGAATACCGGCAGAAGGATTCCTGTCGACGCCGGCAGCAGCCTGTTGGGTTCCAATGAAGGATCAATTGGGCAGGGATCTAGGCAAGAGAGATCAGATGGCAAAAGACCAATCCGGTTCGCTAAGACGAGCCAGGTATCACCCGGTTGGGAGAAATAAATCCGGTCAGGATCGTACGGTTGTACGGTCACCCAGGGTTCGATCGTAATATCTGCCAGCGGGGCAGCTGTTTCTGTCGGCGCAGGTGCCGCCGTTGGCGTCTGTGGACTCACGGTCTCAGTGGCACTGACGGTAATGGCCAGTGTCTCCGGGGGCAACACTGCCTGCGGTGGGCCTGGTTCGACCGCGCACGCGGCGAAGATTGCTGGAATCAATACCGCTCCCCGCGTCATGGTCCGGATCCGATCAACCAGGAGGGAAAACATTACCGATCGCGCGTGATTCTTGTGCTGGCGGTTCCAAGCTGGTTAGCTCTGATCGTTGTATCATCACGAGTCAATGTGCCTTCGTATGGTGCAACGCCAGCGGATACAGTCCATCCACCAAGCTGGAATGGGACTGGGCCACCAGCAGATATCCACTCGCCGTTGTATTTCCTTGCGATGTGGATGTGTGTTCCAGTAGAAAATCCGCCTTCGCAAGACGGATAACCGAGGAATTGGCCTGTCGTGACCCATTCACCGGTTTCCAACTTATCCTGGGTTGCAATGTGGAGATACACGAGCACCCAGCCGGTGCTTTCATTCCCATCGCCGTCCAGATCCAGCACCACAACGCCTTTACTGGACCGTACGATGATGCCCGGTGCTGCGGCTGTAACCCATTCAGTAGAAGGCACGCAGCCGGGTTCCATCGCTGAAGGCGCGAAGTCAATTGCCGCGCGGGCGCCAAGACGCCCCCAGGCGCCGTGGGGACCACCTGAGTAGCTCCATGTAGCGTTCAGTCGGAATGGCAGGATCATCTCCGGTTGTTCAATTGCGCTCGGATAAAGCGGCTCGAAAATCGCGGCCCTATCCCATGGATTGCCGAACATGCCTGCATGTAGTGCTGCAAATCCGGTATCGGGATGGGTCGCATTCAACCACTCGGACGAGTTGGAGACCTGTGCGAAATAATACATGATACCTACGGTGCCGGCGTTCAATTCTGGCGCCAGGCGCGCATGGACGCCGTCCGTAAATTTCACATCTGTCAGCAGGCCTTCTCGCCAGCCGTAGTAACCAACAGATAGATGGCCAATCGCCCAGTTCAACTGTTCGTATAAACCGTCGCGGTTTGGGTCAATAAGGCCTAAAGGATATTTCTCTTGATTGGCAGTTGCCGGTTCGCCATACACCCAGCCGGCGCGGTACTGCAAAAGAGTCAGTAACACCCGGGGATTGACCGAGTTTTCTAATGCTATTCTCGTAATGATATTTGCACCGGTCGTCCAACCGGTTTCCGCCAGGTATTCACGATAAGTGCTTAGATAACCGCCCGCAGCGGAAACAAATGCTTCGGTGTCAAATAGCGCCGCGGAAGGCGAATGGACAAAGTCGCTGTCCGGGATCAATTTGACAGGTGATGTGGTGTTCGACAGTCGGCGCGGGATGACCAGCAGCTGGCCGGGCTTAATGGGGCCGGTTGGCGATAGCTCGTCCGGTGAGGTGATCTCTTCCGGAAGTACCGAAAACCGGATCGCGAGCGTTTCGACAGAATCTCCGGATTGTGCGTTGTATAGAAAAGGCGTGTTATCGACAATAACTGCGTCTGGTGGCGGCGTTGCGGTCGGCGGCAGGGTGGCTGTCGGAAACTCAGCGGGTGTTCCCTCGAGGATCTCAGGCACGGGTGTTGCCGGGGCGTCTGGCGCAGGGGTGTTCGTCCACCAGATGATCGGCTCCGGTGTGGGTAACGCGGCCTGCTGCGCCGTGAGAGGTAGGTTGCATGCGATCGCGGCGAGCAAAAGAATAAGCGTGGCGAAATAAAACCGTGTCCTGCTGAATAATAGGTTAGCGAGCAATTTCGTTCTCCTCCGAGCGGCCATTTTCTGCGATGATGCTCCGGTTTCCTTTGACTAGCCAGCCGTCGTAAACATATCCGGATCCTGTTGAAACCCACCCGTCCATAATAAATGGTACGTTACCCTGGTCTGCTGGGATCCACTCTCCATTATATTTACGGGCGATATGGAGGTGAGTTCCTGTGGAAAAACCACCTTCACAGGAGGGGTGTCCGATTCTTTCACCCGCTTTTACGACCGCACCGGGAGCGATCCGATCGCGCGATTCAATATGCATGTAAAAGACTGTCCAACCGGTGTGGTGGTTCCCGTCACCGTCGAGATCCAGGA
>JBFGQG010000381.1:0-4142 GCA_041564295.1 Anaerolineales bacterium
AACACGACCCGAGCGGCTGTGGAAAAACATTATAGTCAGCGCGCGAAAACCTCAAGCAGCTGCTGCAGCCCGGAAACCGGTTTTTACAGCGACGCTGAAATTAATCTGATGCCTGCGGATGTCGCAGGCTTTTCCCTTGGTTGTGGGAATGCAGTCGGGGAAGCCGGGCTGCAACCGGGGGAGACGGTGCTCGACCTCGGATCCGGCGGCGGGCTTGAGTGCTTTATCGCTGCAAAGCAGGTGGGAGAGGCGGGGCGCGTAATCGGGATCGATATGACCGACGACATGCTGGCGCGTGCGCGCGGCGCGGCTGTACGCATGGGTTTCGACAACGTGGATTTTCGAAAAGGCTTGATCGAGGACCTGCCAGTCGAATCCCAATCGGTCGACGTCATCCTCTCAAACTGTGTGATCAACCTTTCGCCCGACAAGCCGGCAGTTTTCCTTGAGATGGGCCGTGTTTTGAAACCTGGCGGGCGGATCGTAATTTCCGACGTCGTTTCAGAAACGCCTATTCCCCAGCAATACAGGGAAGATATGGCCTTGTGGAGCGCGTGCGCATCGGGCGCAATTACAGTGGACGAATGGCGGGAGGGTTTGCTGGGGTTGGGATTTGCGGACATCACGATTACCCCCGTCGACGCGCAGGACGAATACGCTGAACTTATCCCAGAAAGCCGCCCGTATTCTGCGATAATCAAGGCTGTGTTAAAACAGGCTAGAGACTGACACCATGCCGGGAGAAACAGGCAACGGTCGTTGCCTGTTTTCGATTCAAAGGTAAAATATGTTTTCCGGCCCGTTTCATATCAAGTCAAAAAGGACATTAAGATGGACTGCTGTAAATCCAGGCAATGTATTGGCATTGAAGAGGTTTTCGACACAAAAACAGCCGAGGACGATCTGAAGCGGTACAAGAAAAAAGGGCCTTCAAAGATGACCCGGCTTCTTCTTGACCAGCTCCGGAAACATGAATTAAAGGGCGCGTCCTTGATGGACGTGGGCGGAGGAGTGGGCATCATCCAGCATGAATTGATCGGCGCTGAGATCGGCAGAGTGATCAACGTCGACGCCTCACCAGCATATTCTCAGTTTGCGCGGCGCGAGGCCGAACAGCGCGGTTATGTGGATCGTGCGGAATATCACATAGGGGACTTCGTGCAGATCGCACCCGGCCTCGATCCGGTGGATATTGTCACTCTCGATCGGGTGATCTGCTGTTATGACGATATGACCCGTTTAGTTGTTTCGAGTGTTAATAAGGCGAAGTGGTTCTTCGGTGTGATCTATCCGATCGATCGCTCACTTTATCGTGCTGCATTTGGATTTGCGAATGCACTATTAAAACTCTTCAAGAAGAATTTCAACGTTTTCGTCCACCGCAACGGAGCCGTGGAAGCGCTCATAGAAGCAGACGGCTTCAGGCGCATCTATTACAACCGAGGTCTCTTCTGGCAGGTTGCCCTTTATGAAAAATGATCGCATTGAAATAGGCGAGGTTTTGCTCGTGCAGGTCCAGCGCGTCCCGCTCAAACAAGGCGATGTGCCTGATCGTTATTATGATCCTTCCGGTTTGGTAAGGCTCCCTGAAATCCGCCTGACTCCGGACGGAGTTGTTGGAATATCTGTCGACGGTGAAGAGGTCATCGATGCTCACCACAAACGACACCCGCAGTCACGGTTCAAGGGCGTAAACGGAATCTCCGTCGGTTTCACTGCCCATTACGATCGGATGCAGAGGCGCTACGGCGATCACTTAGAAAACGGTATTGCCGGAGAAAACCTGGTTATTTTGAGTGATATTGCCTACACGGCGGGCGATCTTGCCGGCTGCCTGGTTTTCGTAAATCCCGACGGCTCTGAATGCCGCATGCGTATATACAAAGCCATGGCGCCGTGTAACGAATTCAGCCGCTTTGCACAGCGAGCGACCGGCCGGATCTCTCCCAGCGTCCTGAAAGAAACCCTCCAGGATTTAGACGGCGGCCGCCGTGGTTTTGCGATCCTGCTGGCTGGAGACGAATCCGGCGTCGTCAGGACAGGAGCGCGTGTATATCTGGAGCGAGATTGAAGAACCCTGCTGGGACAGACGAAACCGAGTCTCCGCACAGGACTTCCCTGCTCGTCATCGGCGGGGTAACGATCGATACGATCCACCTCATTGGCCAGCCGGAACCGGTCACTTCGCCCGGCGGCGCGGGACTTTTTACTGCCCTCGGCGCACGATCGGCAGGAGGACACGTCACACTATTCGCACAGCGGCCCGACCCTCTCCCTGAAATTCTAAGAAATATTGATTCGGCGCTAAACTGGCAGGGTCCGGTTATTCCACTGGACGAACTGCCGCGTCTTGAAATCGCCCACTTCGGGGGTGGAAAAGCTGAACTGGTATCTGTCGCATGGGGAGCGCAACTGCGATTCGACCCCCAGGACCTGCCATCTGATCTTTCAAATTATTCAATTGTCCATGTAGCAGCGCTTGGACCTACGAAAAAACAGCTGGAATGTGTGCAGACGTGCAGGCAGCGAGGAGCCATGAAAATTTCGGCAGGCACATATGGTCGGGCTGCTTATGGAGAAACCGTAGAGGTCCGGGCGCTCATAGAAGCATGTGAGTTCTTCTTCATGAATGAAAACGAGGCCAGGGGGATCTTTGGATCGGTCGCTGACGTACGTGCAGAAGTCGGAAAGGTCGTCTTCGTAACGCTTGGCTCAAAGGGAGCGATCGCTGTCGCGCCAGAATCTCGTATGGCTTTTCCGGCCCCGCCGGTGGATGAAGTGAATCCGACCGGAGCAGGGGATACATTCTGTGGAGCCGTACTGGCTGTCCTGGAGTCCGGTCGGCCGATCGAGGACGCAGTTGAAACCGGCGTTAAATTGGCATCTGAGTCGGTGGGAGCGCAGCAATTTAGCGGCTGCGATTCTGAAAAATCAATCCCTCCTCGGAATCGTCGAGACGTTCTGCCTTAATTTCAGGACACTGTTAGGAGCGTGATAGCCTTTACGTACGCTCATGTTCGCGTAAACGAGAGAACGTGGGCCGATCAAACAGCCGGGATTCAGAACGGAATTGCAGCCCGTCTGCGTCTCATCGCCGAGGATCGCCCCGAGTTTTGTCAGGCCTGTGTCGATTTCATCGCCGTCCAGATGAAATTTAATCGTCGGGCGTCTCCCGGTGACAGGGTCTTTGATGCTGTTTATCGCAAGGTTGCTGAGTTTTGTGCCTGCGCCGAGATTGACGTTGTTTCCCAATATGCTGTCGCCAACGTAGTTGAAGTGCGGCGCGTGAGATCCGGGTAAGAAGATGCTGTTCTTGGCCTCGCTGGCGTGGCCCAGCAAGCTCTTCGCCAGAAGGATGACGTTTTCTCGAACATACGCGCCATGTCGGACGACGGCGCCACGGCCGATGTACGCCGGGCCGGTAATGAAAACCCCTGGTTCGATAAGCGCCCCCTCATCGATGTAAATGGCCGCATCCCCCAACCAGGCGCCCCGAGAGACTTCTCCTAGGATTGTTTTTCTGCCCCCGGTCAGCCTCGCCAGGTGTTTCTTGAGATGGTGGAGGGGTTCCCAGGCATTCGAGCAGCCTTCAAAAATTGAAGCAGCAAGCGGATCAGTCAGGTCAAAAAAGTCGGTGGGTGTGAGCATAGCCTGCCTTTCTGGTTGGTTCAAACTTCTTCGAATAACTCCTGCTAATTATATCGTTCCGGCAGCCGCCCAGGCCTGTTACGGCTGGATGGAAACGTCAAGCGCCGCCCGAAATTTTAGCTCTGTGAGGAGCAGTTCAATCTCCTCATCTTCGATGTCGCCAAAATTATCTTTCGGAACAGGTGGGCGGATCAGGCTTGCAGCCAGCAGCCGAAATTTCCTTTTTCTCCAAAGTCGGCGGCGGTAGGCGTTGCGAAATTTACGCAGCAGAAAAGGTTCAGCATAATCTGATAAGGCCGGGTTCAGCGCCACTTCGATCAAAAACTGGGATGGTGTGCCGTTGTCTGCAGTAATTAGCAGACCAGTTTTTGCCCGGGTCACCCCGACATAGACCACGCGCCGCTCGTCTGCCTCTGTCAGGCCGGTCCCTGCGCGCCGGCACAGGTTGAAATAGACGACATAAAGGAACTCCTTGCCTTTCGCCTTGTGGACGG
>JBFGQG010000382.1:0-4131 GCA_041564295.1 Anaerolineales bacterium
ACGGTCATTGAGGTGGATGCAAAGAAAATTGGCGGCCCCGATGACAACGATTTCGGCGTCATTTGCCGGTATTCGGGTGTCGATGACTTCTATTTTCTGATCGTTACGTCGGACGGCTATTATGGAATCGGCAAATATACCGATGGCAACCAGTCCCTCATAGGCACAGAGAACCTGTTCGAAACGGACAAGGTCCTGGCCGGTGATGCCACCAACAAGGTCAAAGCTGAATGTGTCGGCAGCACCTTGCGGCTCTACGTCAACGGGACGCTGCTCCATGAGGTCACTGATACCGATCACTCATCCGGTGATGTCGGCCTGATCGCCGGCACATTCGACCAGCCGGGGACCGATATCCTCTTCGACAACTTCGTGGTCCGCGCACCTTAAGTTCAGAAAAAGACAAGCGTAAAAGTAATGCGTGTTTATCTGGATAGCATCGGTTGCCGCCTCAACCAGAGCGAAATCGAAACCTTCGGCCGGCAGTTCCACAGCCAGGGGCATAACCTTGTTCCTGATGCCGGGGATGCCGATCTCGCAATCATCAATACCTGCGCAGTGACGGTTGAAGCTGCAGCCGATTCGCGCAAGCTGCTTCGCCGCGCGGCCCGGCAGGGCGCCAAAGAAGTAATCGCAACAGGCTGCTGGGCTACCTTCGATCCGAAAACCGCACGCAATTTGCCAGGTGTAAGCCGCGTGGTTACGAACCCGGCGAAAGACCTGCTGGTCCCGGATATTCTTGACCTGCCGCAGGAGCTCTTCGATCTCGAACCGGTAGACCGTATGCCCGTGCCGGGTGCGCGACTCCGCACGCGGGCGTTCATCAAGGTGCAGGACGGGTGCGACAACCGCTGCACCTTTTGCATCACGACCGTCGTTCGCGGTGAAGGCCGCAGCAGGCCCATTGGCGATGTGCTTGCCGATATCCATGCTGCCGTTCGCAGCGGTGTCAAGGAAGTCGTCCTGACCGGCGTCCACCTCGGATCCTGGGGCCAGGACTTCGGTGACGGTTTGCACCTGCGCGACCTCGTGGTAGCCGTGCTCGATCAGACGGAGGCACCGCGCGTACGCCTGTCATCACTGGAACCCTGGGATCTGGACAGTCAATTCTTTGAACTCTGGAATGACGAACCTCGCCTCTGCCGGCACCTGCACCTCCCACTGCAGTCCGGCAGCGACAGGACTCTCCGCCGAATGGCTCGGAAGACAACGCAGACTGCTTTCCGGTCACTGGTTGAGGCCGCCCGCTCTGTTTGCCCTGAGATTGCGATTACCACGGACCTGATCGCCGGTTTCCCCGGGGAGACAGCAGCCGAATTTGCGGACACCATGGATTTCGTCCGGGAAATGGCTTTCTCCGGAGCGCATGTGTTCACATATTCCGAAAGGCCAGGCACTGCGGCGGCAACCATGCCGGACCAGGTCCCCCATCCCGAACGCCGTGAGCGGAATGCAAAGCTGCGTGAGATCGTCTCGGAAAGTGAAGCGAATTATAGAAGGGCGTTTCTCGGTGAGGAACTTGAGGTGCTCTGGGAGGGTGCTTCCGAATTAGGACCAGACGGCTGGCGCATATCCGGGATTTCCGATAATTTCCTGCGTGTGCAGTCCCTCGCACCGCAAGACCTATGGAATGAACTGTCTCCCGTTGAAATCCTTTTTGAAGGGGATGGCTATCTGGACGGCCGAATAGTCGCAGCACCGCCTTCATAATAAAGTTGGAGACTCGTATGACCGACTGCATTTTCTGCAAAATCGTGAATAAAGAAATCCCTTCCGACTTCCTCCTCAGGGACGAGTTGGTGTCGGCTTTTCGTGATATCAATCCCGTCGCGCCGACGCATGTGCTGATCGTACCGAACCAACACATTCCATCGGCCAACGCCGTATCAACGGAGGACGAGCCTCTCCTCGGCCGCATGCTGACGGCGGCGCGTGAACTGGCCGAACAGGAAGGGATTGCTGAAAGCGGTTATCGCCTGATCCTGAACACCGGTCCACACGGTGGCCAGGTCGTTTACCATCTACATCTGCATCTGATCGGTGGTCAGCCGATGAAGCATCCGATGGGTTGAGCCGGGGCCTGTTACAGGAACCGCATGATTGGTACCGTGAGGGTATAATTTCCCGTATGGACATCAAAGACAAGCTATCTTCGGCTATTAAAGACGCTATGAGATCGGGGGATGATTTAAAAAAGACGACGCTCCGGATGGCGTTGGCGGCGATTAAGAACCAGGAGATCGATTCGCGGGCGGCGCTCGATGAACCAGCCGTCCTGGCCGTGCTACAAAAAGAAGTGAAATCGCGCCGTGAGGCGATTTCAGATGCTCAGTCAGCCGGCCGAGAGGACCTGGTCCAACAGGCCGAAGCAGAAATCGCCTTCCTGGAGGCGTTTCTTCCGCAGCCCTTGAGCGAGTCTGAACTGCGCAAGATCGTGCAAGAAGCGATTGCGGAGGCAGGAGCGTCTTCACCGCGAGAAATGGGGAATGTCATGAAGGTGTTGATGCCGCGCGTCCAGGGCCGCGCTGACGGAAAACAGGTCAGCGCGATGGTGCGCGAACTCCTTCAAGGATAAATTCCCTGATGCAGAATCCGGATAATTCGTCGCCGAAGCCACAGCTGTTTGACCGGCATTCTTTTCGATTGGCCGTCATTTTGCTTGTGACGATCGCCCTTGCGTATTCCGCGTTGGTCCTTCCCCAACAGGGCGATATTTACAACCTGAATCTCCAGGCCGGCAATGTCGCGCCACAGGATATCCAGGCCCCTTTCGGAATCGCCTATGAAAGCGAAGTGCTGACTGCCCGGCAGCGTGACTTAGCAGCGAACGCAGTCGCACCAGTCTACACTTCACCGGACACAAGGATCGCCAGGCAGCAGGCGGAGAAGATGCGCGCGACGTTGACCTATATCACGACTGTCCGTGCAGACCAGTTTGCATCGCAGGAAGAAAAACTGGCAGACCTGATGCTGGTCGAAGGCGGCTCGCTCCCGGGCGAGACAGCGCTGGAAATCCTCTCGCTTACTAGCGAACAGTGGCAGATCGTCCAGCAGGAGGCCGTCCTGGTCCTTCAGCAGGTGCAGCAGAGCGCGATCCGGCCGGAACAGGTCGGTGATGCTATCCGCAGCATTCCTGCGCTGGTCAGCCTGTCCATCCCGGACACACAGACTGGCATCGTTTCCGATCTTGTCACGCTCTATGTTGCACCAAACAGCTTTTACAGCGAAGAATTGACGGACGCAAAACGTGCCCAGGCGGCAGAGAGCGTCACTCCGATCGAGCGCAGTTTTGTCGCCGGGGAGACGATCGTGCAGCGCGGACGTGTGCTGACGGATGAAGATATCGAGGCCTTGGACCAGTACGGATTGCTGAACCCGGCCGATTCGCAGATGACGGCAATTAAAGCCCTCCTGATGGTGGCTCTGTCCGCAGCCATTGCAGTGATCTTTTTCTACCGATTTCCAGAAATCCTGGTCGGTTTTCGGCAGCAGATTTTTGTCGCGCTGATTTTCCTCCTGTTTTTATTTGCAGCCCGATTGTTGGTGCTTGGGCATGTGGTAATCCCGTTCATTTATCCGGTCGCAGCTTTTGGCCTTCTCCTGGCTTCGCTCTACAATTCACTCCCTGGGATGATCCTGCCGATTTCGTTGAGTATTTTGATCACCTTTGGGATGCCGAACGCACTCGAACTGTCGATGTATTACATAACAAGCACGCTGTTCGGTGTCCTGCTGCTGGGCAAATCACAGCGAACGATTTCCTTTTTCTGGGCAGGTGTGGGTGCGGCTGTGGTCGGGGCAGCGATGGTCGTGGCCAACCGGCTGCTGGATCCGAACACCGATTTTGAAGGACTTTCGACGTTGATCGGCGCGGCGTTGATCTACGGCTTATCCGCCAGCGGTCTGACCCTTCTCCTCCAGTTTTTCGCTGCCCAGTGGCTCGGGAAAACGACGAACCTGCAGCTCGTAGAGCTTTCCCGGCCTGACCATCCTCTATTACGTTTCATCCTGTTGAACGCACCAGGCACCTACCAGCACAGCCTCCAGGTCGCAAATTTGGCGGAGCAGGCCGCGGAGCAGATTGGCGCCAACCCGCTCCTGACGCGCGTCGGTGCGCTGTACCACGACTGC
>JBFGQG010000383.1:0-4118 GCA_041564295.1 Anaerolineales bacterium
CCTGGCCACAAGCGCAGAGAATATCTGGTCCCTGGGCGACGCCAATGGTGGAGCGATGTTCACCCACCGCGCCACCCACGACGGCCCGACGGCGGCATTGAACGCTGTCATGGGGATTGGAAAAAAAGTGGACTACCGGGTCTTGCCCCGAGCAGTTTTCTCGGAACCTGCTCTGGCCAGCGTAGGCCTTACGCAGGCGGAGGCCGAGACCGCCGGCCATGAAGTCAAGACCGGGACTGCCCGCTTCGCCCATTCCGGGCGGGCCAAAGCCATCGGCCAGACCGATGGGCTGGTTAAGCTGGTCGCAGACGCAAAAACCGGTGAGCTGTTGGGCGGGCATATACTCGGTCCCCACGCCGACGACCTGATCCACGAAGTAGCGGTCGCGATGCACAATAATGGGGGGTTCGAACGCCTGACCAAAACCATCCACGTACATCCAACGCTGCCCGAGGTCGTCAAGGAAGCGGCCAGGAAGCTGCGGTAAGATTCAAGCAGCGTGCTCGATTTGATCAGGCTCGAGGACTGTGACACAGCGCCGGCAAACTATTATGGTCGTAGTCGTTGGATAAGCCCAATCTGGAGGTTATCGTTTATTCGGGCTCCGGCCATACCCTGGAAAAAATTGTTGAGTTTATTCAGGGAGCTCCGCTAAGGCAAATCACAAGGAGGTTTTCAATGACCTACGATACTAATTCACCGAATACAACCGGCTATGGAATCCTTGGCCTGGACGTGGGTGTGGTCGGCCATTGGGCGCGCCTCATTTTTGGAGGGCTTCTGGTCCTTTTCGTGGCAGCCAACCTGATTGCCCGGCTGAGCGCAAATGCAATTTCGAGCGCCTGGCTGGTTCAATTTCTAGCTTACTTCTTCGGGATAATGATTGTTTACACCGGTGTGTATTGGTTTCTTGGCGAACGAGGTATCCTGGCGCGATTGAGTCCCTGGGCCAATACGGCAATTTTTGTGGGACCTGCTTTTGTGATTGCCTGGTCGGATTTCTTGATCACGCCGCTGACCGGGTATGTGATCCCCGGGTATTTCTGGCTGGCGATGCTGGCGTATATCGGATTCTCATTTGTCCTTCAGTGGCGGCTCGGATACGGCGGCTGCGAAGTCGTCGCACTCCCGATTCTGCTCTTCCGTAAGCGTTATCCGACTTACTGTATCCCGCTGGTGGCAGTTGACGCAGTTGAAAAAGCAGTGGTGGATCGCAGGACAAAAACCGGAAGAAATGATAACGGATAGCTTTGTGCTATCAGCCTGCGTCCATAGGACTCGTGAAATAATGGCCTCCTGGTCGTAGCAGGTAATAATTGGACAGCAGCCTTCTTGAGCCGGTGATGGTAGGCTTCGTCATTGCCTGGAGAAAAGAAAAGCCGTTCTCCATCTTTGTCAACAAAACTCTCGAGAATCCTCGCAGGGGGTTTTCTTCCCGGGTCATGTTCACTGGGTGCAGTTCAAAAAGGCGGGTGACAAAGAGGCGCTTAGCCAAAGAGAGCAAATCAATCAGGAAACCCTGAAGAACACAGGCGCCAAAACCTGTTTTTGGTGCATGTATAATCAAAATAGCAGGTCTATAAAGCTGCCTTGAAAACCATTCCTTTTCAGTCGCTTCGTAGATGTGTGCGTAAAACAGTTTTTTTGAGGTCGAAAGTAGAGAAAAATAGTATGTGGAAACAAAAATTAGAACTATACGATAAGCTGGTTGCTAAATGTCCAGGGTTTGATAGAAAGGGAAAAACCGTGCCATATACTTCTGCGAACGGACACATGTTTTCATTACTGAACAAAGAAGGTCAATTAGGCATTAGATTTTCAAAGGAAGTTCAGGAAAAGTATATCCGGGAATTTGATACGACAACTTTTAAGTCCCACGGAGCAGTGATGAGAGGGTATGTGTTAATACCTGACAATATGCTTGAAGATTTGGACAAATTATCTGAATATCTTAACGAAAGTTATGATTATGTCATGACCCTTGATCCAATATAGATCAGTTACCCGCGTTAATGCAGTTGTAAGGGTCTGATTCTTTGATATTTATCTGAATTAAATAAGCCTTCTCCTGACCAACAAAAAATCGAAACTGAAAAAATAAGAAGTAAAAGCCCTTAAGCTCATTCCAGACCTGCAGTTCTGATTGATTATTTCCATAACATTCCTTCAAAAGCAAATTTCCCCGGTATGCGTCGCCTGGCGTGTCATAATTCGGACCGCGCGTGTTCAGCCACCCTTCAGCGCAGGCACTTTCATTTTATGTTGAGCAATGTTGTTGAGAGAACTGGCCTTTAGGGTGAGAACAGTATTGAGGGAAGCGCTAAATATCCAGGCCAATTCCAGCCAACAGCTCACTCTCTGACAACAAAGGGCCGGTAAAGTAATAAACCCCGGATGAAACCATCGACAAACTGCGCGAAGCGGAATTCCTCCTGAGCCTGGGGATGATCGTGGTCGAAGCGGTTCGCGAGCCGGGCATCGCTGAACAGACCTGTCGTGGACTCTGATCTTAAAGGACGTGGGCGCATAAATGGGCTTCATAAAAGTAATTGCCAATACTTTGCTTTGGACCCCGAAAGGCGCCTATCTGCAACCCTCCGGTTCTCATTCTCCCATGTAGCGCCAATTTGCCAGTGAAAGGTTTTGAACAAGCGTGTCTATGTCAAGAATCGGCTGCTTCTAATGGTCTCTAAATGTCTTTTCTGGACGATGTTCGCAAAAATTCCGCAATGTGAAAAAAACAGCACTAAAAAGCTGGTTTGACCCGATGTAGATCACCCAATCGGCGAAGGTGCATGCCGTTCGAACCTCCAATACGCTTGAAGCCGGCAAGCGGGCTGATATCCGTGTGAAAAACGGGAACCTATTCGGAAACTTCATCGTTATACAGCATGTTGTTTATTCAATGAAGAAAATCGAACCCATTGTTAAGCCTGAAGAAAATTGAGCAGTCAGCCAGGTTACGGACTAAATCTCATTACCGGCATGACCCTTCAATCTCCTCAGTCAAACCCTATCGTCATACATAAGGAGATCAAAATGTGGCGTTTAATGATTGTTTTCACACTCTGCTTGCTGATTGCAGCATGCAGCCCAACCGGCGCAACGCCGGCAAACGAAGCGGTTCAGCCGCAGCAGGTTGAAGCCGTGGACAGTGCCACGGCAGACATGGCCGCGCAGCTCAATTTGGACCTGGAGGCCATCCAGGTGATCAAGGTGGAAGACGCAGAATGGTCGGATTCCTGCCTGGGTCTTGGCGGCCCAGCCGAGAGCTGTGCGCTCGTTATCGTGCCGGGATACAGGATCACCCTGGAAGCAGATGGGGTGCAGTACGTCTATCGCACGGATGAATCCGGCAGTACTTTGCGCCTGGAGCAGATTGCTGAGTGATTGCAGGCGTTCAATTGCCTGGTTCCTGCCGCTGCTCCCAGCAACCCCCCTTAGAACGAGTTGTGTAAAGAACTTTGGCGCAGAGCGCCAAAGTTCTCTTTTTTTTCCTCATGCAACCGCTTCCTGGGTGAAACTCTGGTAAACTGTCTATCGCACGCTCTAAGTCATGAGCAACCGTTATGGCAGCACCGACCTCCCCGGAACCTTCCGCACCGCGCCCCGTCAACCCCCAGCACCTTCTTTACGGCCTGATGATCCCAGGCGTCTTACTGCCGCTGACGGGCTGGATGTTGTCTGTCTCGCTGCCGATCATCCGGGACGATTTCGGGATAACGGCAGACGCGGCTTCCTGGATCGTGACCGCCTTCTCCCTGCCCTTCATCATTTTCCTGCCCATTTACGGCCGGTTGAGCGACCAGGTCGGGAAAAGGCGACTGCTGCTGGTCGGGGTAGTGTTGTTTTTGGGCGGCTCTCTGCAGGTGCTTTCATCCGCGACGTTGATGGAACTCATCCTGGGGCGAATTTTCCAGGGACTGGGGGCAGCCAGCATCCTTCCGCTCTCACTGGCGCTGATCACGGAAGTATATTCTCCAGAAAAAAGAGGCAGGGCGATTGGTTTATGGAGCACGGTCGGACCTCTCACCGGGGCCGTCGCACCGCTCCTGGCCGGCCTGATCGTTTCCACCTGGGGCTGGCGCATCTCTTTCGCCCCTCCAGCGGCTTTCTCC
>JBFGQG010000384.1:0-4115 GCA_041564295.1 Anaerolineales bacterium
CCGACAGTCCTGCCTTTATCTGCACAGGGGACATTGGCGCCACCATCTCCTACAACCGTGGGCACAAGCACTTCTAAGCCGTTTTTGACGGAGATTCGACCATCGCCCTCCCCAACGCCAACAACACCGCCAGAGACCGCTACAACGACGCCGACGGCTACTCCAGAACCGTTCAGGATATGCTCGCCGGTGAAAGACCTGACATTCAACGACATTCTGGCCACGCATATCAGCAATCCCTATAATCCTCCCTCCCCTGGGTCAGACAGCCCGCACCACGGGATCGATATAGCAGTTTTCAAGCTTGGAACTTGGGTGGCCATAGGAGGAAGCCCGGTCCAATCGATCTTGACTGGCCGGGTAGCTGCTGTGCTCCAGGGCTCGTTTCCATTCGGGTATGGGATCATCATTGAATCGCCCCTGGAAAATTATCCTGCTGCCGTCGTTCCCCTGCCAACGCCCGTGGCGCAGACGCCGTTAATTACGCCATTGACCTGTCCTTGGACAACCGAATTTCCATTGGACTCGGAAGAGCGCTCTATGTATGTCCTCTATGCCCACCTGGAATTGCCGGTGGAGCTGGCGATAGGAGATAATGTTGCTTGCGGGGAAGAGATTGGTTATATCGGAGAGTCCGGGAATGCATACAACCCCCATGTGCATTTAGAGACCAGAGTCGGACCTGCCGGCATGAACTTCGGGGAGATGAGTCATTATTTTTCGACAGCCCCACAGGCTGAAATGGAATCATACTGCCTGTGGCGCGTCAGCGGTGAATTCCAGTTTATGGACCCCACATTAATCCTTGGTCTCGGCCAGGATTGATTGGACAGCCGGGCTTACCATTCAACCAGTTTCCATATTTCAGGCTGCAGATCGCCCATTTCTTTTCCGATTTCGGCAAAAATCTCAACCGCTTTTTTTAATTCCAACATGGCCTTGTCGGATCTGCCGTGGGCGTGCAGCCTGTCGGATAAATGGTTTCTCAAGGCGGCTTCGCGATGCCTGTCTCCCAGTTTTGTACACGCTTCTAATGCAGACCTGGTGAGGTCGATTGCCTCCTGGAAATGGCCTTCCTCGGAAGAAACGAGTGCAAGATTGTTCAGGGCAGCAATACGGGCCGGTAAAAAGTCATCGGCCGAAGCCAGAGCGCTTTCAAGGTGAGCCCTGGCATCGTTCAGCTGCCCGGATTTACGGGCAAGGATTCCGAGGACGTTGTGAGCCAGGCTTATCATGTAGCGGTCTTTGCCAGTTTCTGCCAGTTCCAGACCGGTCTCGGCCAACTTGCGTCCGAGAGTGATGTCACCGGTCATTGATGCGTTGCGGCTCCAGTCAATGTGGATCATAGCGCGAATCCCGGTATCTTTTTCATTCTCCTCAAAAAGCTCCAGCGCGGTCTTGAAGTGGCTGGCAGCGAGGTCGTAATCTCCTCTGCGGTGGTGCACATTGGCGAGTTTGCGTTCGATCTGGGGCAGCAAGCTGGCATCCGCCAGGGAAGCGCTTTTTTCAAAACTGAGAACAGCGCGCTTGTACTCCCCGCCTAATGTCAGCAAATCACCGATGGCCTCGTGGATGCTGGCTGCATCCGGGTACCCCAGTGCCAGAGCAGATTCGAAATGTGCCAGCGCTTCTCCATTCGCGTAAAGGTTTCTGGCATGCTCGCCGGCCTTATAAAAATATTCAGCCGCGCGTTCATCCTGCCCGGATTGAGACAGGTGGTGACCGATACGCGCGGCGTTCTCATCACTCCGCTGTGATTGTTTCTGATAGGCTCCAGCTACCCGACTGTGTAGCAGCCTCTGGCGTGCCAGGCTGGTCTGGTTCAACACGATCTGGTGCAGCGTTTCGTGGGAAAAATCGTACTGCGGCAGTCTCGTCAACGAATTGGGAACAGCGGCGGGTTCATCCCGATTTTTCTCGGCAAGCAACCCCTTATTCAGAAGCTTCTCAAGGGCGCCGATCGTTTCTTCTTCACTCCTCCCGCTGGCGAAACGGAGGGTTTCGAAATCGAAGGAACGTCCGATAACCGCTGCTGTGGTCAGCAATTGCCTGCTTGCTTCGTCCAGGTTGGCAAGACGCGCCTGCTGAATATCACGAATCCCTTCAGGGATTTGGCGGTCTGTCAGGGTAAAGGCTGCACTCAAATACTCGATGACGAAAAACGGGAGTCCTTCTGTGTTGGCGAAGAGATTTTTTTTGACAGCATCCGGAACTTTGCTGAAATGTTCTGCGATTTCGGCAACTTCGGATTCATTCAACCGTTCCAGCTGGATTAACGTCCCCACTCCGCCTCTCGAAGCCTCTGCGTAAAGATTTCGGAGAGGGTCATGGGGGTCAACGTAATCCGAACGCCAGGTGACGATGATGATCAGCGTCAGTTGAGCCAGCCTGCGGACCAGATAAGCGAGCAGGTCGATTGACGCAGAGTCGGCCCACTGCAGATCGTCGATGAACAGGACCCCCGGAGGGCCGGATTCGCTGAGAAGCGTCAGGATTTGCCGCACGGATTCGTATAAACGGCTTTGTGCACTTAACGGATCGGCCTGCCCAAAATCTTGCAGCGAGTCGTCGGTCCGGACAAGTTCTGGCAATAGGCGGGCAGCTTCATATCGCCAGATGGGTGCGAGCGATTGTGTTAGTTTCGAGATTTTTTTCTGGTCGACAGTGCTGCGCAGGGCAGTATAGACCGGACTATAGGCCAGGATTTTCTCGCCTTCGTAGCAGCGTGATGAGAACACTGTCGCGCCCGTCGACTGCGCATAGTCTACAAACTCTTGAGCCAGGCGGGTCTTGCCGATCCCGAGCTCCCCTTCGATAACGACAAGCTGTCCTCTTTTTTTCGCCAGTTGGAAAGCGGACTGGAGCGAAATCCAGGAATCAGAGCGACCTACCATCGGAGCCGGGTTATCGAGCATGGCAGCCGCATTTAAACTCGGTCTTACGACTTCAACCGGATTTACTCTCTCAGAGCTCCCGAAACGGTTTTCGAGGATGTCTTCATATAAGCGGGTTGTCTCTTCCAGAGGAGAAACACCGAGTTCTCTATCAAGGATGCGCAGGCATTCACGGTATTGGCGGAGGGCATTCGAACGCTGGCCTGTACGTATATAGAGACGCATCAGCGCCCGGTGGGCGGGTTCATGAAGCTGGTCCATTGCAAGCCATTGGTAGGCGTGTTCGATCGCTTTTTCAAGGTGATTTTCGCGTTCGTAGAGGACGGTCAATTTTTCTTGAATTTCTGTACACAGCCTGTGAAGGCGTTGGGATTCCGAAAACTGCCAATCATCGAAAGCTGCGCTGTCCCGCAGACTAAAACCTTCCATAAAACCCCCACGGTACAGAACCAGAGCTTGTTCCAACGGATCAACACACCTTTTGCAGACCTCGGAATTCAGATGCCCATGAGTCCTGGTAGCGCCGATATGCTGCTCAAAAGCGCGTTGGTCTACCCAGAGAGAAAAATCCGGATTGAGCATTACCGTTTCACGTGTCGTTATCAGCGCTCCTTTCCCTAGGGCATTGTTTAAAGGCGTAAGGGTCCTGCGCAGCGCAGCTCGCGCCCTGGACTGGTCAAGTTCAGGCCACAGTAATGCTGTGAGCGCATCGCGCTGAAAGTCATCGTCATGCAATGCTAGGTAAGCAATCAACGCTAATGCTTTGCGCGTATCCAGGCGTTCTGGTTTTCCGCCGGATTCAATTCGCGGGGGACCGAGCAGGAAAAGTTGAAAATCGGGTTTTTTCAAAGGCATATCGATCGTGAAATCAGGAATATTATTGAAGATAGCGGAAAAATGATACCGGCAATTCCTCGCAACGAGAAATTATCCGTAACGCGTTTCGTAACGCTTGTGAGACGTCTCAATTTTACAATAAGTTCAAATCTTGAACCACATTTTCTTGAAATGTCTGGTCGGCAGATTGGAGGGCTTTTTTATGTCTCTAACGAAGAAACGCCAGGAGCCGGGTGATGCGGCAGTAGACGGATTATTCAGTGGGTTTATCGCTGGATTTCCCATGGCGGCCTGGGTGCTGGTCGTCGGATGGTTGTCTGGTGATTCGCCCAGCGTTGTTCTGGGAGGATTCTCGTTGACAGGGGCGTCGGATGCGCTGATCGG
>JBFGQG010000385.1:0-4105 GCA_041564295.1 Anaerolineales bacterium
GGTACCCCGCACCTGTCAAAGATCTTCAACATTGAGCTGAACCAGTACGGATTTTGTCAGACAGATAAATTCACACCCCTCCAGGCCACGCTCCCCGGGATATTTGTGTGTGGAGCGTTTGCATCGCCGAAGGAGATCGCCGAAACGATCATTGATGCGAGTGGCGCGGCGGCCGAGGTGATGCGTCTTCTCAATGATCACCTCGGCAAAAATCGTTACACACGAGAATTTCCCTTCCTTACCGATAGCGAGATGCCAACTGAGCGGGACGTGTCCGGTGATACCCCACAGGTGGGCGTTTTCTGGTGCTCCTGTATGGGTACCATCGAGGACGTGATCAACCTTACCCAACTGGCAGAGGAGGCCGCCAATTGGCCCGGCGTCGTGAACTCCGAAGTCGTAGCCATGGCCTGCATTCCCGAGGGGCTGCAATATTTGCAAGAGCGTATTCAGACCCTGGATTTGAACCGGGTGGTGATTGCGGGGTGCAGCAACCGCACCCACGAATCCTTATTTCAGCGCACGGTCCGGCAGACAAGGTTAAACCCCTTCTTCGTCGAACTGGTCAACTTGCGAGATCAGTGCAGCCGCGTCCACCGGGAACAGCTCGGACTCGCCAATCGCAAGGCGAAGGAGCTGGTGCGGATCGCCGTCGGACGCGTCTTGGCTGCCAAGCCGGTTCATAAAAAAACTCACCGGTGTCGGCTGAACGCGCTGGTCATCGGGGGCGGCATTGCAGGAATGACCGCTGCCCTCGCAATCGCGGAAAGCGGTTTTGATGTCCATCTGGTTGAACGCGAGGGGCTTCTGGGTGGAAATCTGCAAACCATGTATTACGTAGCAGAAGGTTTCAACCCCCGCCGATTATTACGAGACCTGATCAACCGGACCAGGGCGCATCCCCGAATCCAGACTCACACCAGGACCGAGGTTGTGAGCCACCAAGGGCACGTAGGTTTTTTCCAGACCCAACTCGAAACATATCCACCCGACGGCCCGCCCGAACGCCTCTTCATGGAACACGGTGTCACGATTGTGGCGACTGGAGCACGGGAGACGAAAAATCATCCGCTGCTTGCGCATCCAAATGTAATTACCCAGCGAGAACTCGAAGAAAAGATCATACACAGTCCGGAAGAGATCGCATCTTTGAAGCACGTCGTGATGATCCAGTGCGTACGGCCAGAGGGTGTGCCCGATTACTGCTCTCGTGTGTGCTGCACCAACACAATGAAGAATGCCATACGGATCAGACTTTATAACCCTGATTGTCGTGTCACCGTACTGTACAAAAATATCGTTACTTACGGCTTCCGAGAGGCTTCGTACACCGAAGCGCGACAACACAATGTTATGTTCGTTCGTTACACGGACGAAGCGCCACCTACAGTCGTCTCAGATGGTGAGCGCCTCCAAGTAAAGGTGCGCGATCTCTCCTTGAACAAGTGGCTGAGCCTGCCAGCTGATCTCATCCCCCTGAGCGTGAGTGTGGTCCCCTCGAAAGGGACCCGAGACCTTGCTGAATTGATCGGGCTCCCGCTCTCGACCGAAGGTTTCTTCCAGGAAGCCCAGTTAAAGCTGCGCCCGATGGACTTCATGCAAGAGGGTATCTTTCTGGCCGGGATGGCGCATTACCCGAAGTTTATCGAGGAAACCATCACGCATGCGCTGGCTGCTGCCGCCAAGGCTCTGACCCTGCTAGCCCAAGGGGGAAGCCTTCATATCGGTGGCGTGGTAGCCCGCGTGAACCCTGAGAAATGCATCGGCTGCCTGACCTGCACGCGCGTATGCCCCTTCGGTATTCCACAGGTAATCCAGGAAGAGGCGCGCCTTGGAGTCGGCCGCCTTGGCGGCGCGGCCTATATCAATGACGTCTTGTGTCAGGGGTGTGGCACCTGCACAAGCGAATGCCCTGCGAACGCGATCGAACTCGCCACATATACGGATGAGCAGATCATGCTGCCGGAGATCGGCGGTTTAGGCAGGTGGTTGCCTGCGACCGATTTTTTTGCAACTGAGAAACAATGATGAGTACACCGAGTCCTTCCTTCGAGCCTGAAATCACCGCCTTCCACTGCATCTACTGCGGATACATGGCCGCGGATACGGCGGGCGCCCGCGGTGTCCAGTACCCTTCCAACGTGAAATTCGTCCGGTTGCCTTGCACCGGAAAAACCGATGTGCGCTATATCCTCGAAGCTTTCGAAAAAGGGGCGGACGGCGTGTATGTCGTCGCCTGCCCCCTCGGAAACTGCCACCATGTACGCGGCAATGAGCGGGGCCGAGCTCGTGTGGACCGAGCTCGGCAGCTTTTGGACCAGATCGGAATTGAAAAAGAACGATTAGGCATGTTTTTCATGTCCGGCAGCCAAGCCCAGGCGTTCGCACTGGCTGCTCATACAATGACGGAGCGAATCCGAAAACTCGGACCCAATCCCTTGTTGGCGTTGGCTGGGAACGGGCGTAAGGAGATAGAAAAAGATTTTGAGGACGAGGACCAAATCGGATTCCGCGGGAGAAAATAACTGCGGTTCGTTCTAGATAAATACGATGACTCAGACAAACCGTAAACGCCTCAAAAAGACTGTCCCCACTGGAGCCGCGATGGTCATAGGGGGTGGCATTGCCGGAATGCAATCCTCCCTCGATCTGGCTGACCAGGGCTTCAAGGTCTATCTGGTTGAAACGAAATCTGCCATCGGCGGTAAGATGGCGCAGCTCGATAAAACTTTCCCAACCAACGATTGCGCCATGTGCACCATATCTCCCAAACTGGTCGAAGTTGGACGGCATCCTAACATCAGCTTGATGACCAATAGCGATGTGCTTCAGGTGGAGGGAGAGGCTGGCAATTTTTCCGTGCGCGTCAACCATCGGCCCCGTTTTGTCGATCCACTTAAATGCATTGCCTGTGGCGATTGCGTCAACGTATGTCCAGTCGTTATTCCCGATACCTATAATGAGGGGCTTTCCGACCGCCGGGCTGCTTATAAGCTTTATCCGCAAGCCGTCCCTAACGCTTATGCAATCGAAAAACGTGGGGTCGCACCTTGTCGGGACGCCTGCCCGGCAGGGCAGCGAGCACAGGGATACATTGCGCTGATCCGCGAGGGCCGGTGGCACGATGCAATGCGCGTCATCAAAATGGACAATCCGTTCCCGGCTATCTGTGGGCGCATCTGCAATCATCGCTGCGAAGCTGCCTGTAACCGCAATCTGGTTGAAGAACCCATTAATATTCGAGCGCTGAAGCGGTTTGTCACCGACAAAGTCTACGCCGAGCCCCGCTTGCCGGTCGATCCCATACCACCCAAATACGACGAACGAGTGGCCATCATCGGCGCTGGACCGTGCGGCCTGACCGCTGCGCAGGACCTGGTGATGGCTGGGTACCGCACAACCGTGTTTGAGGCGATGCCGGTCGCAGGGGGGATGCTCCGGCTGGGCGTCCCGGAATACCGCTTACCCGATTGGATTGTCGAGCGGGAAGTACAAGACATCCTCGACCTGGGCGTGGATTTGCGCCTCAATTATCAGGTAGAGAATCTGGATAGTTTATTTGAGGCAGGTTACGACGCTGTGCTCATCGCGGTTGGCGCACACGAGGGGGTTCGCTTACCTATTCCTGGTTCCGGCCTGGACGGTGTGCTGGTAAATACGCACTTCCTGCGCGACATACGGCTAGGAAAGTATGCAAATTCTTCTGCGGATATTTCACCTCTTGGCGACCGGGTACTGGTGCTTGGCGGCGGAAACGTTGCGATAGACTGTGCCCGAACCGCGATCCGACTGGGCCGCGAGGTTCATTTGATATGCCTCGAGAACCGGGAGTCGATGCCCGCTCATTCGTGGGAGGTGGATGCCGCCGTAAAGGAAGGCGTTTACCTGCACCCAGGACGTACTTTCGAGCGCATTATTGATGACGGGACTGGACGCGTGCAGGGCATCGTGTGCCAGCGGGTAGATTCGTTCAGTTTCGATGAAATGGGCCGTCTGCACGTCAAGAAGTCGCCAGAAACGCACCACACGATCACTGGTGACACCGTCATTTTTTCAGTGGGTCAGCGCGCCGGGTTAGCATTCCTACCGGGCGACGCCGGCGTGA
>JBFGQG010000386.1:0-4104 GCA_041564295.1 Anaerolineales bacterium
ACTACATCATATTCAACCGCCTGTTCAATCCATGGATTGCGACGATTTTCAGCACAGACTGGTTTGAAAGAAGCTATGTCGAAGCCGCTCGCATTTCCGAGCCGGATTATGCCGTCCCCCTGATCATCTACGAGAAAGTTGCTGATGCACAGATCCCCGATCCGCTGGTAATGACGGTCGCTCAGAACATCGTTCAGCGCCCCGTCGGCAAGATCACGGTGGACCGGCCTGTATCACAGACTTTCATCAGCCGTGCAGAGACGTTCTCGGCATTCGAACTGCGCTTCGCGACCTACGGGCCGATGAACCGCGCAGACGTGGTTGTTCTGCTCTCGAATGCGGAAGGTAGCGTCCTTGCTGAATGGGAGATCGGGCCGGAAAGCCTGTTCGATAATGCCTGGTACCGGTTTTCGCTCCCTACAGTCGCCAATACCAGAGGAAACACGTACAATATCCATATCCGATCCCCTGAGACCGACCCGGATGACGCGGTAAGCCTCTGGCATGCCTTCAAGCAGGATGCTTATCCTTCCGGCGCTCTAACGATCGGCAATGAGCAGCAAGCCGGTGATTTAAGTTTCCGGGTGTTTTCAGAAGAACAAGACTGAAAGGGTTTAAACACATGAAAGGCATTATTCTTGCCGGGGGAAAAGGCACCCGCCTGTACCCCATTACAATCAGCGTCAGCAAACAGCTACAACCGGTTTACGACAAACCCATGATTTATTATCCGCTTTCGATGTTGATGCTTGCGGGCATCCGCGAGATCCTGGTGATCAGCGACCCGAGCGCACTGCCGATGTTCCGGGCGCTCCTCGGTGATGGGCTGCAGTGGGGACTTTCTTTTTCTTATGCCCCGCAGCCTGAGCCGCGCGGCCTGGCGGACGCGTTTATTATCGGCCGGGATTTCGTCGGAGAGGATAATGTCGCGCTGATTCTCGGAGATAATATTTTTTACGGTCACGGTTTACCCGCGCAGCTGCGCGCTGCCGCGAAAATCGAAGAGGGTGGTCTGATCTTTGCCTATCCCGTTCGCGACCCGGAGCGCTACGGCGTGATCGAATTTGACGACAATGGTATCGCGCTCAGTATCGAGGAAAAACCCACCGAGCCGAAATCCAATTACGCCGTACCGGGGTTGTATTTCTACGACAACCAGGTGCTCGATATTGCCGCGAATCTTGCGCCGTCGGGGCGCGGTGAAATTGAAATTACGGACGTCAACAGGCAGTACCTTTCGAAGGGCAAACTCCGGGTCGAAGTACTCGGTCGCGGTACCGCCTGGTTGGACGCCGGTACGCACGAATCCCTGCTCGAATCGTCACAGTTCGTTCACGCACTTCAGGCCCGGCAGGGCATGATGATCTCCTGCCCTGAAGAAATCGCATTCCGCATGGGCTATATCACGGCCGACCAGGTGCGTGCGATCGCCGAGTCGATGAAGGGGAACGAATATGGCCAGTACCTGCTCCGCCTGATCGAACGCAGCCCGGCCCACACGCCGTTCCACCGGTTGAACTCATGAAAATCCTCCTGATCGGCAGCAAAGGCCAGGTCGGCTGGGAACTCCGGCGAACCCTCGCTCCGTTAGGCAGTGTGGCCAACCTTGATTACCCCGAGATCAACCTGGCTGATGCTGACAGCACTTCCGGCTGGGTCCGCCGCGTCCGTCCGGAGGTGATCGTCAATTCGGCGGCATACACTGCCGTTGACCAGGCCGAATCGGATATTGACACCGCCCATGCGATTAATGCGGTCGCTCCAGGCATCCTCGCCGCCGAAGCGCATGCCCTCGGGGCAGGTTTAATCCACTATTCCACTGATTTCGTCTTCGATGGGTCAAAAAAAACGCCTTACGTCGAATCGGACGAAGTCAACCCGCTCGGGGTATATGGTAAGACAAAGCTGGACGGTGAAATCGCCGTCCAGCAAACGGGTGCCGCGGCCGTTACACTCCGCACGGCCTGGGTCTACAGCACACGCCGGCCGAGTTTTGTGACCAAGGTGCTCTCATGGGCCCGTAAATATCCTGAACTCCGCATCGTCACGGACCAGGCAGGCAGCCCGACCTGGTGTAGAATGCTGGCGGAAGTCACCGCGCAGGTGATTGCGATGGGCGGAAGAAACCCGGCGCCCTGGCTACACGAGCGCCGCGGCATTTACCATGTCGCAGGCGACGGCGGAACGACGCGCTACGATTGGGCAAAAGCCATCCTGCGCCTCGACCCGGACAGAGAAGAGCATACCGCTCAGGCTGTCACCCCCGGTCTGACCGCCGACTTCCCAACGCAAGCCCGCCGACCTGCTTATTCCATATTGAACTGTGATAAATTTGAAGCCGTTTTCGGTCTGCGGCTGCCGCCCTGGGAAGAGGCGCTGCGTACCGCATTAGAGGTTTAGCGTATGATCCTGACCGTTGTCGGCGCTCGACCGAATTTCGTCAAAATGGCGCCCATCATCCATGAGGTCAACCGCCGCGAAATCCCGCAGCTTTTTGTCCATACGGGCCAGCACTACGATAAACGGATGTCGGCCATTTTTTTCGACGAACTCGGCATGCCAAAACCTGATATCTATCTCGGCGTCGGATCAGCTACCCACGCCGAACAGACGGCTCGCGTGATGCTGGCCTTCGAACAGGTCCTCCTGGAGCACAAGCCGCAGCTGGTCGTTGTTGCGGGTGACGTCAATTCGACCCTCGCCTGCGCCCTGACGGCTTCAAAGCTTAATATCCCGGTTGCCCATGTCGAATCCGGGCTGCGCTCTTTCGACCGCGAAATGCCCGAAGAGACAAACCGGGTGCTCACCGACCACATCGCAGACCTGCTCCTCATCACCGAACCTTCCGGCGAAAAGCACTTGCTCAAGGAAGGCATCGACCCCGGGAAGATGTTTTTCGTGGGAAACACGATGATCGACTCGCTGGACAGTCACCTCCAGGCCGCGCTCAGCCGTTCCCCCTGGCAGCATTTCGGCCTGGAACCCGGCAACTACGCACTGACGACATTACACCGCCCTGCAAACGTAGACAGCGAATCAAACCTGCGCGACATCCTGGGCGCCCTTGATGAAGTCGGGAACGACCTGCCAGTCCTGTTCCCGGCCCACCCGCGCACGCTCGCAGGCCTCGAAAAATGGTCGATCGGTCTCACGCACGTCCGTCCGGTCGAGCCGTTGGGTTATCTGGACTTCCTCGGCCTGATGGCGAAAGCCAGCATCGTCCTGACCGATTCCGGCGGCATCCAGGAAGAGACGACTGCATTGGGCGTGCCATGTATTACGATCCGTGAAAATACGGAACGGCCCGTCACCATCGAGGTAGGCACGAACATCCTGGCCGGGACCGGACGTGCAGGCATCCTGGCCGCTTACCGCAGGATTCGCGCGCAAAAAATCACAGGGCGCCGCCCCGACCTCTGGGACGGGCAGGCCGCACTGCGCGTGGTCGATGTGTTCGAAAAATGGCTGGCAAACAGCAAAAAATGACGGAAGATCTACAACATATCCTCATTCCCGGACTGAGCCGCGAAGACGTACACATCGTTGAAGACCAGCACACAGCCGGTCATCTCGGCAGCGGGGACTTGCGCGTCCTCGCGTCACCGATGATGATCCTGTTCATGGAAATTACCGCGCGAAAGTTGCTTGCAGATCTTCTGCCGGAGAACCTCTCAAGCGTAGGGACCCGGGTGGACGTCCGCCACCTGGCGCCGGCTGCAGTAGGGGCAGAAATCATCACACGGGCAGAAATCACGGCAGTCGACGAGCAGATAATCACACTGCATGTGGATGCATGGGATGGTCACACCCTGGTCGGGACCGGGCTGCACTGGCGCTTCCTCATTGACGAGGCGCGCTTTATGCGTCGATTAACGCAACAATCCTGAGTATAATCATCCCCGCTATGAAAGAACGTATAACCCACGGCCCGGAGGAAACCCGGGCACTCGGTGCGGCACTCGGTAATATCCTCCAGCCCGGCGACCTGGTCTGCCTGGAGGGCGAACTTGGCGCGGGCAAAACGACTTTCGTTCAGGGTATTGCGAACGGCTGGGGATCTGCAGACCAGGTCACAAGTCCGACATTTGTACTTGTTAACGCTTA
>JBFGQG010000387.1:0-4093 GCA_041564295.1 Anaerolineales bacterium
AAAACCGGCAGAAAAACCCTTGGGCATGGCAGCGGCGGAAAAATTATGCGCGATTTGATCCGGGACCTGTTCCTTCTACCGCTTGACAATCCGGCGTTGTGCGCCTCGAAAGATGCCGGTCTGTCGTCTCTGGCACTGGACTTGTAAATTGCGATCAACATGGATGCCCATGTGGTCTCTTCGTTGTTTTTTACTGGTGGCGATATCGGCAGGCTGACCGTCTGCGGGACCGTAGACGACGTGGTGGTGCTGCCGAGAATATGTTAATGGGTCCGGCTGCAATATTATCTCAAGGGAACCGGTACCATGCGAAAGAAAACGCAATCGCTAAGATTGCGAAAAGTGCGCCCAGCGCGGCAAAATAGAAACTGATTTCTGTCTGCTCCTTCTGAAAAACGAGTTCGGAAGGTAGGCTTGAAAACACGTTGAAGAGCTGGTCGGCGTTCTCTGCGCGGTAATATTCGCCGCCTGTAATATCTGCCATACCCATCAAGGTATCTTCATCCAGGAGCAGAAAGCGTCTGAATCCTCCTGTGCCGAAACCTGAAAAACTGCCTGAAAAACCCCCGCCGCCGAAATCATTGAAGATATCACTCCCAAGCTGCTCCCTCGAACAGACAATTTCTTCCGGTTCCGTTGTCCCGAAACCGATCGTGTAAATTCTTATTTGCCGGTCTGCCGCCTGCAGAGCTGCAAGGAGCGGCGGCGGACCCTGGCTGTTCGCCCCGTCTGTGAGAACAACGATAATATCTGGTTGGAAGAAGTTGTCGGCTGCAGGCGCAGTCTCTTCGCCTGGACTTAAGTCCACGCCGCTGGGTTGAATGGCTTCATTGATCGCTGCAATTGCATCGATTGATTTCATCGTCGCGCTGCCTATAGCGGTGCCGATCGAAGTCGTGAAGTTGCGGACAGCTTCCTGTAATTTCTCCTGGTCGTTCGAAGGCGGAACGACAATCTCCGCAAATCCTGCGAACGCAACGATACCGATCCGCATATCTGCGGCATTTTCCTCAATAAACCGCAAGGCTGCTTCCTGGGCTACCGTCAATCGATTGGGCGCCACGTCTGTGGCACACATGCTTCGTGAGATGTCAATCGCCAGGATGATGCTCGTCCGGCTTAGCGGCATTTCCACTTCTGCAGTGGGGCGTCCGGAAGCCACAGCCAGCGCCGTCAAACTCAACATCAATAGTACGAAAGGCAAATGCTGCCGCCATCTCGACCGTTTGGGAAGGGCGTCCCGGATGATGGAAAGACTCGAGTAACGGATGGCGTATTTTCGTCTGCGGCGAAGAATCCAGATATATCCGGCAATGAATAGAGGAACCAGCACACCCGAAAGCAAAAATACAGGCCAGAGGAACGACATTACAAAATTCTCCCGAACCAGAGGATTGAAAGCCCGGCGCCTATCGAGAACATAATAATGGCTGCGAAGGCAAGGCCGGATGTAATTTCAACTTTCTCACCTCGAACGGTCAATTGTAAATCCACATTTTCATATACTTCTTGCAAGGATGCGACGTCAGATGCTGGATAATATGCGCCGTTCGTCAGCCCTGCAATCTCTTTTAAACCCGATTCGTCAAGTTGGGACAATACGCTGTAACCGTCCAAATCAAGCACAACACCTTCCTGGGTGCCGATACCGACAGCGTAGATCCTTACACCTGCCTGTGCAGCCAATTGTGCGATCACCAGCGGGTTCGGCCCGCCAGTATCGCCGCCGTCCGTCAGGAGTACGATTACAGAAGAAGGAAAATATCCGATGTCTAAGGTTTCGACACCTTCTTCCATTGCTTCCGGATCAACGGGGATGGGCTCACCGGCAATGGCGTTCAAAGCGCTGAAAAGTCCCTGGCCGATTGATGTGCTGCCCTCCGCATTCAGACGTTGGATGGTAGCCATGACATCGGCCTGGTTGTAAGTCGGCGGCTGGACGACGATTCCGCCGTTGCTAAAAGCTGCTACGCCAAGCCGGATTGTGGCGGGCTGATTCCGAACGAACTCGATGGCGGTTGCTTTTGCCGCTTCCATTCGCGAAGGCTCAAGGTCGTCCGCTTTCATGCTGCTCGATACATCAAACGCCAGGACAACAGTCCCTTCCACCCTGGGGAGGTCCACGGCCATTTCCGGGCGGGAAAACCCGATCAGCAAGAAAGTCAATCCGATCAGAAAGAACAAAGGAGCGACATGGCGCCGGACACCGGAACCCTGCCCGGATATCGACTGCGCCGCTCCCAATGGGCCTAAAGCAGCTGCGGCAATAGACTTCCTGTGGAGCAGGCGGAAGTAGGACCCTGCAGCAATGGGGACCAGTAAGAGACCATAGAGCATTTCGGGATAAATGAACGACATTACCGCCTTATCCTGTAAAGATTATCAACGAAAACGATGCTTGCGTTTCTCGACCATTCGGACGATCGTACGAACCAATTCGTCTTCAGTCGAGACGGAATAGTGGTCCACTCCTGCTTTTTCGAGATTTTCGCGCAGCGCAGCTTCACGTCGTCTGGCAGCGTCAAAAAATCTGCGCTGGAAAATGGGGTCACCTGTATCCAGGGTGAGCTGCTCACCGGTTTCACCGTCTTCAACAACAATCCAACCAGCATTGGGCAGTTCGACTTCGCGTGGATCCCAGAGATGAATGCCGATCAAATCGTTCCGTTTATTCAGCACCGATAAAGCCCGAATCCATCCTGGTTTGGAAATGAAATCCGAGATAAGAAATACCAGTGATCGCCGGAAGAAAGTGTTCAGTCCGGTGTTGAGCAGCACGTTCAAATCTGTAATGGATTCGGACGCGCCGTCGCTGCTGCGAAGCAATTCATGCGCCAGACGCAAGACCTGCCTGCGGCCGCCGGCTGGGTGAATGGTATGCAGCTGGTCGTGCCTGTACACAATTGCGCCGACCCGGTTTCCATTTCGAGTCAGAAGGCGCGCGAGAAGCGTCACAAGCTCGATAAGCACCTGTTGTTTTGTGTGCCCTTGCAGGCCGAATGCCATCGATGGGCTCATATCCAGGAGGAACCAGGCCGTAATCTCGCGTTCCTCCGTGTACTGGCGCACGTGGAGGCTGTCCGTCCGCGCGGTCACATTCCAGTCGATATGCCGGATGTCATCCTCCAGCACATACTCCCTCAAATCGGCGAAGTCCAGGCCTTCCCCATAGAAGAGCGTGCGGTAATCGCCCTGCAGGATGCCGTCCAGTTTGCGGATGACCTGCCATTCCAGCCGCAGCAAGATTTGTTCGGCGTTCGTCGGTTCAATCATTGGGCGAATGGATGCGCGGGTTTTCGTTCAGGGGTACCACCGGAAGCGGGACCGCACTGATGATCCGGTTCAGCAAATCGTCGCTGGTGAGGTTGTCTGCCATGGCTTCATATGAGAGGACGAGCCTGTGGCGAATAACGTCGAGTGCTAAGTCACGAACATCTTGCGGCAGGGCGTAATTTCGCCCGCGGACGAAAGCCAGCGCCTTGGCGCCGGAAATAAGGTGAATTGAAGCGCGCGGACTCGCACCATAAGAAATTCTTGAGGCAAGCTCCGGCAGCCCAATCATGGCAGGGTTCCGCGTTGCAGTAACAAGTTTGACTGCATATTCTATAAGCGCCGGGTCAGCGTAGACATCATTTGCAGCGGACTGCATTGATTTTAATTGATCCGTGTCGATAACTTTTCCCACCGTCTGGAGCATCCCGGTCATTCTTTCTACAATGACGAATTCTTCTGTTGAGGTTGGGTAACCGACGAGCACCTTCAGCATGAACCTGTCGATCTGTGCTTCCGGTAACGGATATGTTCCTTCCGACTCGATCGGGTTTTGGGTCGCCATGACGAGGAACGGGTCCGGGACTCTATGCGTTTCCCGGCCGATGGTCACCTGCCGCTCCTGCATCACTTCGAGCAGAGCGCTCTGGACCTTCGCAGGCGCGCGATTGATCTCGTCGGCGAGGAGCAGGTTTGTGAAGACGGGTCCCAGCGATGTGTTGAACTCTCCGGTTTTCTGGTTGTATATCCTGGTCCCGATCAAATCTGATGGGACGAGGTCGGGGGTGAACTGAATACGCTGGAACTGACCGCCAATCGTGGC
>JBFGQG010000388.1:0-4056 GCA_041564295.1 Anaerolineales bacterium
ACCCTGTTGCGGTGACGTCGATGCGCTGAACGCTGAGGTTTTCAACAGGGGGCAATTCAGCTGTCGAGACCGAAATCGGGTTCGTGTAGGCGAACAATGCGATCAGGGCGCCAAGCAGGACCAGAGGGACCGTCACCATAATCCAGCCCGGGAGGCGAGAAAAAATATTTCCCTGTGATTTGCTTTGTGTGGTCATAGTCGTTCTCCCTGTCAGGTAAGGTCAAAGAAGCCCATCCAACCGAGTTCAGCAAGCTCACTCTGGTGTGCATGGAACATGAACTTGCCCGGTTGAAAGCCTTTGAACGATACTTCAACGATCCCGCGCTGCGCCTGGCACTGCATTATGGTGTCTACCGTCTTCAGCGTAGGGGTCAGCGTGGTGCCGTGGTCGAAGTAGTCAAAGAAATTGGCGTGGATGTGGATTGAGTTGATCGGGTCAAACTCCGTCACGTTGACAAGGTAAATGCGCTGAAGCTGGTTGCCCGTGATTGGAATCGGCTGGTTCATGTAGGCGAAAGCGATTGAGTTTGCCGCGTAAATTTCATTTTCGCCGTCGAAGTTGGTGTCGAAGCCGTTCAGGACCATGACCATCTCGTTGACGAATTTATTTTCTGGGTAGGTGTGGTTGCGCGTTTTGGCGATCTCGCGTTCATCTCCGGAGTAATTGTCCGGGTTTGGGTCCACGATGAACACACCATAGAGGCCTTTGTGGATGTGCCTTTTGAGTGGGATGGCATGGCAGTGATAGAGATGGCATCCGAACGGTGCGGCATGGAACTCATAGATGGTGGAATCGCCGGGGGCAATCATCCCATCGCCGATGCCAGGCACACCGTCCATTACAGCGGAGTGGATGCCGTGGAAGTGGATCGTATGCGGGTGCGATCCTGCATTTGTAAATTTAATCCGGATCAGCTCGCCTTCGATGCAGCGTATCGTGGGTCCTGGCACGGTCCCGACGACCTGTCCGAATCGCACCGATGTAGGCGAGGTCGGGCTGGCATAGACCCAGGCAGGGAAAAACACGCCGGGAGCGACCTCGATTTCACGGTCGACGGCGATGAACTCATATTCACGCAGCGTCTGGCCGTTATCGAGGGTACTGACCCGGCCGTAATCGAAGTCATACAATATATCGTTCGGGTGGAAGCGGTTGCGGTTGTGGTCCACCTCACCGACGGCACCAAAGCCGCCGTGGCTATCGTGGACTTCGTCTCCGTGTTTTACCGGAGAGGCGACCTGCTGGTTTTCCAGGATTTTGAAAGGGCCACCGAGGCCAACCAGGCCGGCGAGTCCCAGGAGACCTCCTTTTAGGAAGTCGCGGCGATTCAGTTTGTTTGATGTTGTCATAGCTCTTTCCCGTTAAATAATCAGTTTTTATGGATTTTTACAAAAATCTGGCTTGTTACGCGTGAGCCGAGGACAATTGCTTCTTTCCTGTTCTGCACGCGGATCGTCAGGTTTTCATCGAATGGAGAGTAGTCGAGCACTTCAACGACGGCATGCGGTATGAGGCCGCATGTGTCTAGGTAGCTGAGCAAATCCGGGTCGAAGTCCCGGACGCGCTGGATCGTTGCCCATTCACCGGGGCGAAGGTCTTTCAGCGGGCTGCGAGAGACGGGTGGGAGGGATAAGTCGATCTGGGGAATCGGGTCTCCATGCGGGTCGTGGCTCGGATCTCCGAGTACTTCAGCTATACGGGCTTCGAATTCTTCGGAAATAACGTGTTCGAGGCGGTCTGCTTCAGCATGGACCTGGTCCCAGGAGTAGCCGAGGATCTGGTGCAGGAAGAGTTCGAGCAGGCGGTGGTGGCGCAATATTTCCAGAGCGACCTTTTCGCCATCCCGTGTGAGAGTGACTCCGCGATGTTTCTCGTAATCGACAAGCGGGGGTTCGGTGGCGGCCAATTTCTTGATCATTCCTGTAATTGATGCTGGGGTGACTTCCAGGCTTTCAGCGAGCTGGTTCGTACTGGCGCGGCCGTACATGGATTGCAGAGAATAAATGGCTTTGAGGTAGTCCTCAATGGCATGGGTGAGATTTTCTCGCATTTAATATCCTGAATTAATATTTAGGCTGAACTAAATTCAATTTTACATTTGATGTCTTTACAAGTCAAGTTGGTTTGGAGGGGGGACCTTCGCAAGGCTTAAGCCTTGCGAAGGTCCCCAAAATCAGCCGTTTAAACCACCCGATTTTCGGTATAGTTAATCCATGATCACAAAGCGCGATGCAATGCAGTTTTTGGGTATCGAGAAGAACATGATTGTGCTGTTGAGTATGGTCATCCTGGTTGGGATGGGCGAGAAGATGGCTGAGCGCTTTCTCCCGCTATATCTTATCGCTTTAGGCGGGGGGATTTATTCGGTCGGGCTGCTCAACGGCCTGGACAACCTTCTTTCTGCGCTTTATTCGTTTCCGGGGGGATATCTTTCTGACAGGTTAGGATACAAGAGCGCACTGGTGGTGTTCAACCTCCTGGCGATGTCGGGGTTTGCGGTTGTCGTCATTTTTCCGTACTGGCAGGCGGTCATACTGGGCTCGTTCCTGTTCATTTCCTGGACGGCCATTTCTTTACCGGCCTCGATGAGCCTGATCTCACAGGTGCTGCCGCAGGGCAAGCACACGATGGGTGTGTCGATGCACTCTCTAGTCCGGCGGGTACCAATGGCCCTGGGCCCGGTATTGGGCGGTATCATGATTACCGCGTGGGGGGAAGTGCGGGGCGTCCGGATAGCTTTTATCACTGCGCTGGCGCTAGGTGCCGTTTCGCTCGTGCTCCAGCAGCGCATGATAACGGACCGGCAGGTCGAAAAGAAGCGGCCAGAGACCAATTTATTCAGGACGATCCGCAGAATGAACAGTTCACTCCGCAGGCTGCTCGTCTCGGACATACTGATCCGGTTTTGCGAGCAGATCCCTTATGCATTTGTCGTGCTTTGGGCTGTGAACCTGGTGGGGATCACACCGGCCCAATTCGGATTGTTAACGGCGATTGAGATGGCTGCAGCAATTCTTGTCTACATCCCGGTTGCTTATCTCGCGGATCGTGGAGCGAAAAAGCCTTTTGTGGTGATCACTTTTGGCTTTTTTACCCTTTTCCCGCTCGTATTGCTGTTTTCCAGGAGTTTCTGGCTACTCGTTCTTGCATTTTTAATCCGCGGTTTGAAAGAGTTCGGGGAACCGACGCGGAAAACACTGATCATGGAATTGTGTCCGCCGGATCAAAAAGCCGGGATGTTTGGCGCTTATTATCTTGTTCGGGATGTGGTCGTGTCTCTGGCTGCCTTTGGCGGCGCATTCTTATGGGCGGTTTCGCCGGAAGTGAACTTTCTGGTTGCCTTTGGTTTCGGGCTGATCGGATTGACCTGGTTTGCTTTATTCGGCCGCGACCTGGATGAAGGAGCCAGAACGAATGGTTGAACGGTCTGCCGAGTTTTCCCCATGTGGATATTATCGATATTGGCTGGCACGGATGTGGTCGCCGGAGCGGCCTTGTGTGATGTTTGTGGGCCTGAATCCATCTACGGCAGACGATAAGAGAGATGACCCGACGGTCCGGCGCTTCATCCATTATGCCCGGGATTGGGGCTACGGCGGCGTGCTGGTCCTTAACCTGTTTGCATTCCGTGCAACTGATCCAAGTGACCTGTTTCGGGCTGCAGACCCTATTGGGCCTGAAAACGATGCCGCCCTTGCCCGGGGCCAGTCGATAGCGGCGCTGGTGGTGGCTGCCTGGGGTAATCACGGTACACACCTCGCACGGGCTGCAGAGGTATTACCTGCATTACGAAACCCCCATTATTTAAGGATAAACCGCACGGGCCAACCGGCGCATCCGCTGTATTTGCCGAAATGCCTGAAACCCAGGCCACTCGAAACGTCACCATCCCTGAAAACATCTTGTGTCTAAAGTCTCAGGACTTTCTCTGCACCATCTCCCGCACGGACTCAACCACCTCCGGATTTGCCAGTGTCGTAATATCCCCAACGTCCATGTTATTTGAAATTGCGGCCAGGACGCGCCTCATGATCTTCCCGGAGCGCGTCTTCGGC
>JBFGQG010000389.1:0-4049 GCA_041564295.1 Anaerolineales bacterium
AGTTGACGTAAACTCTCCAGGAGGCCGACCAGACTGTGGATACGTCCTCCGTTAAAGCTGAGGCTGCAATCAGGATCACGGCACTGACGAAGAGCAGGATGAATGTCGAGCGGTAGGCATCTCCCAACCCGCGCCCCGCTTTCCGGTTGAAAGCCTGAAAAAAACCGAAGCCGATCCCGGCCGTTGCTGCCCACAATACGCCTTTCATCGGTCACCCTTCTTTTGTCCGTCACAAACAAACCGCTCTTTCCTCAGCAATAGTTTCATTCCAGATTCCAGGGATGCTGTTAACAAGGCGAGCCCGGCCCACCCAACGCGATCGGGCCTGCCGTTCCTCGCGGACATATCTGGTTTGTTCGAGAACACAGACCGCATATCACGCATACCCCATGGAAATTGCAAAATTCAAATCTAAAACGGGCTCTGCAGACAGGGCATCAGTCCCAGTCGAAGATTGAAGGCAGTCTGTCTGCCTCCTTCAATGAACCTACAATCCCAGCCGGAAAGAACAGGAGCACGATGGCCAACAGCACCCCGGTCGCCACAATGTTCAATTCGGAAGAACCAAGGCTCGCAACAAAGAACTCGTTGATCCCGATAAACAGCACCGCACCCACGATCGGGCCGGAGACAGTTCCCTTCCCGCCTAAAACAGACATCAGCACAAGCTGTGCGCCGACAATCACCGTCAGGAAGATGTTTGGCCGCAGATACGTCAGGTAGTAGCCATAACGCGCCCCCACCGAGCCGACAAACAACGCGCTGGCGGCAAATGCCAGGATCTTATAGCGGTTGGTCGGAATCCCGGCAACTTCTGCCTTGACCTCGTCCTGGGAGATCGCTCGCAGACCCAATCCGAACTTGGAGTGCCGGATCCGGTAAGACAGGTACACAGCACCAATAGCCAAAAGCAGCATCCCGTAGTAGAAAGGCACTTTGGTATACATCGACGGCACTTTCAAGAACGGCAGGCTCATCCCCCCGGTACCCCCAATGAGGTCCCACCGGTCGAATGTGAGCTTCAACAGCAAGACCATCGCGATCGTGGAAATGATGAAGGCAGGTCCGCGCGTCCGCAGGCTGATCAAACCGAAAGCAAGCCCAAGGGCACCGGCGATGAGACCGGCGAGCGGCGCCGTGATGAAAGGGGAAATACCGAGTTCAGCGAAGATGAGACCGGAGAAATAGCCTCCGATCGCCAGGAACACGTTATGGCCGAGCGAGGTATAACCCGTGAAGCCGCCGATCATGTTCCAGCTCGAAGCGAGCGCGATGTACATGAAAGTCGTCAGCAGCATGTGCAGATAGTAATTCATGCCATTGACGAAAAAGATCAATACAGGCGTCAGGAAACTGACCAGCAGCAAGCTTACCAGGAACCATTTCTTTCCGGGCGTGACCCTGCCCAGGATCGCGTCCTGCTCGTGTTGCAGCGTTACATTGACAGCGTTGTGAGCGGTCATTTATTTGACCTCCATCTTCTTACCAAACAGACCTTCAGGGCGGAACAAAAGGATCAGGAACAGGGCCAGAAAAAAAGTGACTGCAGACCAGGTGGGGCCAAAGTAGTGGCTGACGAACGTCGCGGTGACTGCCAGCAGCATCGCGCCGACCAGCGCGCCCAGGAGGCTGCCCATCCCACCCAACACGATCAAAGATAGCAGGATACCGATCCATTCCCAATGTTTTCCAGGATAGAACGGGAACATATACGTGCTCAGCGAGCCGGCCGCGCCACCCAGGGCCAGGCCGATGCCAAACGCCACCACGGATGCTTTCTCGATGTTCACACCGACGACTTGAGCCGCTGTCGGGTTTTGCATCGTCGCACGGATGGCATTCCCGATGCGCGTGTAGCGCAGAAACGCCCATAGCGCAGCGATCAGGACGATGCTCAGGATCGTCGCATAGAACTGGCCTTTCGGCAGAAAAAGTTCTCCGAAAAGGAAAGCGCTGGTTGAATAAGTCGGTGATGTGGAGCGATAGGTATTCGTGAAGAAGTAACCCAGCAGACCCTCCACGATCAGTGCGATCGAAAAGGTCAGCAGCACGGTCAGTTCACCGTAGCGAATGCCTTTACTCAAACGGGAGAAGAACACTTTGTAAGTGATCACACCAACGAAATACATCAGTGGAATGGTCAGAAAGATCGAGAGGATCGGATCCATTCCGATCCTGATGTACGCAAAATAGGTTACATATGAGGCGACCATCATCAAGGCCGCATGGGCGATGTTAACGATCCGCATCACACCGAAAACGATGGTAAGGCCGGAACCCATGAGCGCGTACACGCCGCCGAGTGAAACGCCGATGAAAAGCAGTTGGATAATGAGCGCCATGTCAGTCATCGATGTGCTCCCGTTGAATTTTGCCCAGGTATAACTCCTGGATGCGTGGGTCGTACAAAATCGTTTCCGAGGGCCCTTCAAAACGATTGACACCAAGATCGAGCACACAGCCCCATTCGGCAAACTCAAGGCCCTTTTTCGCGTTTTGTTCCACCATGATGATTGTCATTCCAGCGTCTTTCAACCGGTCAATGCTTTTAAAAATTTGCTGCACGACGATCGGCGCGAGACCGAGCGAAGGTTCGTCCAGCATGATGACCTCCGGCTGCAGGATCAGACTGCGCCCGATGGCCAGCATCTGCTGTTGCCCACCGGAGAGGGTCTTCGCCAGGTCTCTGCTTTTTTGCTCCAGGATCGGAAACATTTCGAAAACTTCCCCGATCCGCCTCTCAACTTCTTTGCGGTCAGACATGATGTATCCGCCCATCCGCAGGTTTTCTTTCACGGTCATATCCGGAAAGAGGCTGAAATCTTGCGGTACGAAGCAGATGCCGCGCTGCAGGATTTCGTCTGTGCGCAGTTTGCTGATGTTTTCGCCTTTGAACATCACCTTGCCGGTGCGGGGGTGCAGCAGGCCGCAGATCACACGCAAAAGCGTCGATTTCCCGGCGCCATTCGGACCGATTATGCAGTACGATTTTCCTTTCTCCATTTCGAGGGAAATGCCTTTCAGAATGTCCGGGCCAACGCCGTATCCGGCGGTGACCGTATCAATCTTCAACAACGTCATCATTCCCCTCCAAGGTAAGCGTCTAAAACTTCTGGATTGCTTTGAACTTCATCCGGCGTGCCCTGTGCCAGCACCGTCCCGTACGCCATCACGATCACGGGATCACAGTAATTCATAACAACGTCCATATTATGTTCAACGATCAGGAAGGTCACCCCGCGTTTATTCACTTCTAGGATCTTTTCCATGATGTTTTCGAGCAAGGCAGGATTGATCCCTCCGGCGGGTTCATCGAGCATGATCATGCGCGGTTCGGTCATCAGCGTCGCAGCGAACTCCATCAATTTTTTCTGTCCATAAGACAGGCTCTTCGCTTTCTCGTGTGCGAGGTGCGAGATTCCCACAAAATCCAGCAGTTCCATCGCGTGATCGAGCTCTTTCTTGAGGATGCTGCCTTTCAGGAGGTCCATGAAGCCCTCCGTCGGTGAATGCACGATCAGGTTTTCAAGGACCGACATTCCCATCAGGTCGCGCGTGATCTGGAATGTCCGGCTCAAGCCACGGCGAGTAATCTTATGCGGTGGCAGGGATTCGATCCTGCTGCCGTCAAAGAAGATGCTCCCAGAATCCTGGGGGATAAGACCGCTGATGATGTTGAAAGCAGTCGTTTTTCCGGCGCCGTTTGGTCCAATCAGCGCCGTGATACTGCCCTCTTCCACGCCGAACGAGCAATCGTCCACAGCGACGAGGCCGCCAAATCTCTTGGTTACGTTATGAAGTTGCAATAACATCTTTAATCGACCATTCTCTTTCACTTGATTACTTATTAACAGTATGGCCGGGGGAATGGTCCCCCGGCCATACTCATTTCAAACACCCCTGTTCAAGCTATTGTAAATCCTACGGCCATGCCGGCTTCGGATAAACGAGGTCAACTGTGCCGGGGAATTCTCCAACCGGATAGACGAACTCGAGTTCGCCGTTCTGCCATTGGGTCATTACGAAATTGGCATCAATCGCCAGGCCGC
>JBFGQG010000390.1:0-4048 GCA_041564295.1 Anaerolineales bacterium
CCTCTGCACCTGCCGGCACGCTGATGTTGTCTGGTGAAAAAGAAAACTCCCGCATGTTAACGGAAACTGTTTTTCCGCCTGAGCTGCTGCAGCTCGCCAGGAGAGCGCTGAAAATAGTCAAAAAGAAAAAAAATAACGTTCTTCTAACCATATAGTCACCTCTTCGTGGATGATATGACTTCAATTTGGAAAATCTGCCAGTTTGGTCCTGGCTTTTGATGAAGACTGGGCGTCAGGCTTCGGAAAACCGTTGTGAATTATAATGCACCTCATGGAACCGACACTTCATAACGAATTGAACGACGCTCCCTCCGGCCGCACCGGCTATGTGGCCCTGGCAGGCAAACCGAACGTCGGTAAGTCAACTCTGCTCAACGCTTTACTCGGGCAGAAAATCGCCGCCGTTACCTTCCGCCCGCAGACCACCCGCAAACAGCAGCTTGGAATTCTGACCAGGGGCGAATCTCAAATTATCTTCATTGATACGCCGGGCATCCACCGGCCTTTTCACAAACTAGGCGAGCAGATGAACGCCGAGGCGGCCGTCGCCCTGGAAGATGCCAACCTGCTTCTCATCCTGCTGGACGTCTCCGCTCCGCCCGACGATGACGATCTCCGGCTCGCAGAGACGATCGCCGCCCACGCGCCGAACCGGGCAAAACTCATCGCATTGAACAAAATCGACCGCGCTGGCGACGACAGCCTTGCAGACAACCGCGACCGGCACACGGCGTTGTTCCCGGAGGTTGAATCGATCGAGATATCTGCCCAGCGCGGCGACAATATTGAAGCGCTCATTGATCGCATTTTTGACCTCCTCCCGGAAGGGCTCCCGTTTTACCCGGCAGACCAGCTGACGGACCTTTACGAACGCGAGATCGCCGCAGATCTTATCCGTGAAGCCGCACTGCTGCACCTGCGGGATGAAGTGCCGCACAGCATTGCCGTGCGTATTGACGAGTTTAGAGAGCGCGGTGAGATGGGGGCTTTTATTGCCGCCACACTTTTCGTCGAACGCGAATCGCAGATCGGAATCGTGGTCGGGAAAGGCGGCATGATGCTGAAGCTGCTTGGGACCCACGCCCGCAAGGAAATTGAGGCGATGAGCGGGCGGAAGGTCCACCTGCAGTTGCGCGTTAAGCTCCGCAAAAACTGGCGCAACGACGAAAAAACTCTCAGCAACTTCGGCTTCAACCGTTGACCCTGAATGGCATATTTCTGGATTGCACTGGCCCTTGCAGCCGTTGATTGGCTGATGGTGATCGGAAAATGGCCGTGGATGCGGACCATTACAAAGCCGGCGCCGCTGGTTGTTCTGTTGATCTGGACGCTGAGCACCGAGAACTGGCAGCAGGTCCAATCAGTTCTGTTGGCCGCCGCGCTTCTATTTGCTGTTATCGGCGACGTGATGACGATGCCGAAGGTCAATAGATTCCTTTACGGCGTGCTGGCTTACGTGTTTTCGAACGCTGTTATCATTCTCTCCCTGAACACGAATCTTCCGCCCTTCAACCTTTCTACGATCTTATTCGCCGGCGTGATCCTCCTAGTTGCCGTGCGGCTGCAGCAGCGTTTTGAAGGGGGAATCATCGAGAGAAAGAGAGAAATATATCGCCTGCCGTCTCTGGTCATCAATGCCTCGATGAGCCTGATGGTATTTTCTGGTCTGGCGACGCTGGCAAAGGATAGCTGGTCGCCGTCTGCTGCACTGGCAGCAGCCGCAGGTACTGTGCTTCTCATGATCGCAAATATGATATTGATGTGGGTGGCGACAGTTGAAATACTTCCGTATAATGCTTTGATCAAGAAGATCCCCTTTCATCTCGGGTACATCTTCATAGCACTCGGTACGATTATCCATTTAAGCTGATCAATGGCGTGACGAACACATACACTAATCCGGAAAACGCATGGGCATCGCAATAGAGCTATATTTCGATCAAGAAAGTGAAGAACAAATCCGACTGATTCGCGATACATTGTTCGAGCACGGGATACCAGGGATTTTGGACCGCATCGGCGAGAGGCCGCATATCACGCTTGCTGTATTACCGGAGGTGCAGATTGAAATGCTTCTGCCGATGGTTGAGTCTCTCGCTGCTGAAACCGGTCCGTTTCCCATCGGATTAAGCGCGATCGGCACCTTCCCAACGTTCGAAAACGTGCTCTACCTCGCTCCGCCCCCAACGACCCGCCTGCTGCAAATCCATGAAACGTTCCACAACCGGCTTGTACAGGCGGATTTCCCGGTCGCTCGCTACTACCATCCGGAGAAATGGGTGCCGCACTGCACCCTTGACATGGAAATCCCCAACGCGTTCTTTGTCGCGGCTATCGAACTATGTAAAAGGCACTTTAAGCCGTTCGAGGGACACATACAGGAAATCGGTATTGTGAGGTTCCGCCCGGTGGAGGTGATCTCCCAGTTCCCGTTATCGGGCCGGGACTGATGCCCGCCGCTGTTCGAAGCGCTCCAATTCCGCCAGCACGTCCACTGCCCTGAAAAGACGGTGACGGACACGACCGGTTATTTCTTCTAAAATCCCCTTCTGCTCAAGTTTCTCAACAACACGCGCTGCAGATTTAAAATTACCTTCCTGAACAGCCAGACGGACCTGGTTGACAGTGATATACGGATGCAGCAAAATCAAATCTGCAACGTACGCCAGTCGTTCAGCATTCCGTTCTGTCGCCAGGCGGGCATGATAGCTTGCACGCAGGGATTCCATTCGCCGGAAGCTGTCCATCGCGCTCGCCGCCTGCTCCTGCACCCCGTTGAGAAAAAAGATAAACCATTCCGTCCAGGCATTGTCACGCCGGACAGCTTCCACTATTGAAAAGTAATCTACCTTATTTCTTCTGAAATATGGGCTGGTTGCCAGCCAGGGACCTGGGAGGAGACGCCACGACCGCAAAAGCCAGGGAGTAAGCAGCCGGACAAGCCTTCCATTCGCATCGTAGAACGGGTGGATAACAATGAACTGGTAGTGGATCATTGCGAGCCGGATCAGGTCGGGCAATGGGCGAGTTTGATGGATAAATTCGACCAGCGCATCGAGCGACTGGCGCATTTCCCCCGGCGGAGGCGGAACGAATGCTGCTGCCTGAGGACCGCCCTCCTCGGTCCCGATCCAGGTCTGGCCGGTGCGGAACTCACCTGGGGGCCAGCGCATGTCCACCGGCCCGGGCCAGAGAGCGGCATGGGCGGACTGCAGTCCCGCTTGATTGAGCATCCACGGATCTTGACCACCGCAGACTGCCTGGATGGTTTCAGCCAGCCTCCTGACAGCGATAACCGGTTGCGAAAGCTGGTGGGGAACGTGCTGGAAGCGGGCCTCTTCAAGCAAAAAACCGGTGAAATCCAGATCGTAGCCGGCCAGGCGGCAGGATTCGACCGCTTCTTGCAGCACGATCAGGTGGGAAAAGCGTGCTTCATCCCGCCTTACCAGGTGAGCAAGACCCGCAAGGGCCCGATCGGCAGAGGAAAGGGCCGCGACAAGCCGGTCGGACCAGCGGAAAAGCGGCGGCAGGGCATACGGAAGGTACGTCCAGTAGCCGTCCGAATGGTACTGAAGGCTTCCAGGCGCGTTTTGGGAAAAATTTTGCGGGTCCATTTCAAGAATAAATTTATATTGTCACTTATTGTTATTTTTGACAGTATAAATGATTATAACCCATCCCCTCTTCTACCGGCACAGAAACACAGTCGTTTTCGGCGTCAGATTGACCTTTTTGGCAGATTTCCTGTTCCAGAAAGGCAGGCGCGCTGCACGTCTGAGCGCGTTACGCGGGGCAAGGGTTCGACTGGCGCCGGCGTGCGTCAATCTACCGTCAGCCGGCCGCCGGCCGCAGTTCGAGCATCGCCACAGTCCGCTCCACGATCTCCTCTTCAGACCAGGCCAGTGAAATTGCCTGGCCTTGCAGCCAGATTTTCAACTGGTCGTCGTAGTGCGGCGAGAGCGGGTTGCCGGATTGACCGCCGGCGATGACGAAATAGTTGTTTTCCCACTCCCCCACTTCGACGGCCATGCGCAGGTTCGCCGTCCCC
>JBFGQG010000391.1:0-4027 GCA_041564295.1 Anaerolineales bacterium
ATTTCAAATATATATGGCTGCTTTTAGAGAACAATTACATTTGCGAAACCGCTACATCTTTATCATCGATATCTTCATCATCGCTGTCTCAGTGATGCTGAGTTTCGCTATGCGCCTGGAACTGGGGCCCGTCTTTTCGTATTACTTCCCGCAGATGATCTGGATGATCGCCATCGCCGTGGTCGTCAAACCGCCGGTGTTCTATCGTTTCGGCCTCTACCGCCGACTTTGGGCGTATGCCAGCATACAGGAATTGAAGACCATCGCCGCTGCGGTGACGCTGGCGTCAGTTCCGACTGTGGCAGGTGTGTTTATCCTGACGACCGTCCAGGCGCGGTTTGATGCTTTCATCGGCTTCCCGCGCGCGGCTGTCCTGATCGATTGGATTGTGACCCTGTTGTTGATCGGGGGTTTCCGCTTTGCCCTGCGCCTGCTGGCTGAAAGCCGCTCTGCAACGGAGCACGCCCGCTACGGACTCCGCCGGACGTTGATCGCCGGTGCCGGGAGCGCAGGTACGCTGGTCGTGCGCGAACTTCAGCGCAACCCGCAGCTAGGCATGGTTCCAATCTGCTTCCTGGACGACGACCGTTCAAAGCAAAAACACCAGATCCACGGCATACCTGTCGAAGGGCGGTTAAACGACCTGATCCACGTGGTTCGAGAAAAACGGATCGATGAAATCATCATCGCCATTCCGAGTGCCCCTGGCACAGTCGTTCGTCGCCTGGCAGAAGCCTGCCGGGAAGCCGGGGTCTCTTTCCGCACCATGCCTGGAATCTACGAATTGATTGGCGGACAGGTTAACGTCTCGCGCCTGCGCCAGGTCCAGATTACTGACCTGCTTCGCCGTAAGCCGGCCGAGACGGGCGGCGAGCGCATCGGGCCGACAATCAGCGGCAAAAGCGTGCTTATCACGGGCGCCGGAGGTTCGATCGGCAAGGAACTTTGCCGCCAGATTGCCCGTTGGGGGCCATCTGAGATCATCATGCTCGGGCATGGTGAGAACAGTATTTTCGAAAGCCTGCTCGAACTGCAGAATGCATTCCCAGGTCTGCCGATGTTCGCTGTAATCGCGGATATCCGCGACAGCAACCGCCTGTATACGCTGTTTGAAAAATACCATCCGCAGGTCATGTTCCACGCCGCTGCGCACAAGCACGTCACTTTGATGGAAACGAACGTCGAAGAAGCGATCACGAACAACATCCTCGGGACCCGCAATGTCATGGATATGGCCGTTTCGTTCGACATCGAACGGCTGGTGATGATCTCCACCGACAAAGCCGTAAACCCGACGAGCGTGATGGGCGCCACCAAACGGATCGCCGAGATGATCGTCGTCGATACCGCCAACAAGACAGGCCGGCCGTACTCGGTCGTTCGTTTCGGCAACGTATTGGGCAGCCGTGGAAGTATTGTCCCGATCTTCCAACAGCAAATACAGCGCGGCGGGCCGGTAACAGTGACCCACCCGGAAATGCGCCGGTTCTTCATGACCATCCCGGAAGCTGTCCACCTCGTGCTGCAGGCCGCATCAATGGGCAGCGGAGGCGAGGTCTTCATCCTCAACATGGGTGAGCAAATTCGGGTACTTGATCTCGCAGAGGACCTGATTCGCCTGTCCGGCCTGGAGCCCAACCGCGATATCGAGATCGTTTTCACCGGTGTGCGTCCGGGGGAAAAACTGAGCGAAGAACTCTGGGACAACCGCTCCGACCTGACTCGCACCGACCATCCTGAAATCCTGCGAATGACCCGCGACGAGCCTGTCAACGGACAGCACCTTACGCACGCCGTCGGGGAGTTAATTTACCTGGCTCGCGAAGGTGATTCGGCGGCCATCCTGCACCTGCTCGACAAGCTCGTGCCCGGGTCCAGTGTGAGCAGTACACCGCCGTCGGACCTGATCTCCGTTGTTTAACCCGCTAATCGAATGCACATCCTGACTCCCGAAGACTGGGAAGAATTTTTAAAACGCAACCCGCAGGCACACCTGCTTCAAACGAGCCGCTGGGGCCAGTTGAAGTCGGAATTCGGCTGGGAAGCGGTGCAGGTCCGCTCCGGTGACGCCGGCGCGCAGGTCCTTTTCCGCTCCCTGCCGCTCGGTTTTTCAATTGCATATATCCCGCGCGGCCCCATTGGTCCGGGATCACCCGCATTGCTGCCTGTTTTAGACGAGGTTTGCCGATCACGGCGGGCGATCGTCCTCAAGATCGAACCAGACGGATGGGAAGATGATGGACAGAACAGGCCGCCTGAAGGGTTTCAACACAGTACCCACAGCATTCAACCACCACGCACGATCACAATCGACCTAAACGGGGATGAAGAAGTCATCCTCAGCCGAATGAAGCAGAAAACACGCTACAACATCCGGCTTGGGCAGCGAAAGGGCGTGGTAGTCCGGGAATCCGGCGATCTCGAAACGTTCACACAACTCATGGCAACGACAGGCGAACGTGATGCTTTCGGGGTTCACAGCGCTGCCTATTACCGGCGTGTTTATGAGCTTTTCAAACCGCACGAGATGTGCGAACTTCTTGTGGCGGAATTCGAAGGCACACCCCTGGCAGCGTTAATGGTGTTCGCACGAGGAAATCGCGCCTGGTATTTCTACGGCGCCTCTTCCAACGAACACCGCAATTTCATGCCGTCTTACGTCCTTCAATGGGAAGCACTGCGCTGGGCGCGCCGGCGCGGCTGCATCGAATACGACTTTTGGGGCGTCCCCGACGAAAATGAAGACACCCTGGAGAGCGAATTCTCCAATCGCTCAGACGGACTCTGGGGCGTCTACCGCTTCAAACGCGGCTTCGGTGGTGTCCTGCGCCGTACCCAGGGTCCGTGGGATCGCGTCTACAACCCGGCCATGTACCGGCTGTACCAGTGGTGGGCCACGCGATGACGCCTGGCTGGAACGACATCATCCTCAAATTGCCCGGCGCGCACGCCCTGCAGACTCAGGAATGGGCAGCCCAAAAGGCGCAGTTCAACTGGGAACCATCCACGCGGACCTGGCAGAATGAAACCGGTCTTCCTGTAGCGGCCGCACTAACCCTCATCCGGCGTATCCCGATGCAGGGTATGTCTGCCAGGGCCAGCATCGCTTATACCCCGAAAGGCCCGCTCCTGGACTGGACCGATCAGGCGCTCCGCGGCCGGGTGCTGGCGGAGATGGTTCGTGAGGCGAAGAAAAAAGGTGCGATTTTCCTGAAAATTGACCCGGAGGTGCGGATTGGGACCGGCGTTCCCGGCGAACCGGACGACCGTCCCGATCCGCTCGGGAGCCAGGTCGTGTCTGAACTAAAGGCAATGGGCTGGGTATCCGCCCCAGAACAGGTCCAGTACCGCAATACCGTGATCGTGGACCTGTCTAAAGATGAGGAAGACCTGCTCGCCGCGATGAAACAGAAAACGCGCTACAACGTTCGGCTGGCGGCGCGGCGCGGCGTGGATGTACGGCCAGGCAGCGCAGCCGATTTTGAGATGCTGTACAGGATGTACGCAGAGACTTCTGCCCGGGACGGATTTGTCATCCGCCAGAAGCGCTATTACACTACGCTCTGGAAAATTTTTTTCGACGCCGGCCTGCTTGACCCGCTGATTGCCGAGGTGGACGGAGAGGCGGTCGGCGCGGTTGTCATTTTCAGGTTCGGCGAGACCGCGATCTACATGTATGGGATGTCGACCAGCGGCCACAGGGAAAAAATGCCGAACTACCTGCTGCAGTGGGAAGCGATTCGCCGGGCGAAAGCAGCAGGCTGTGTAAAGTACGATCTCTGGGGTGCGCCGGACCACTTTTCGCCGGAAGACGGCATGTGGGGCGTCTACCGCTTCAAAGAGGGTTTCAGCGGCACGGTCGTCCGTCACATCGGTGCCTGGGATTACCCCATCAGGCCGTTCTTTTACAGGATGTACACACAGTTCCTGCCGAAAGTGCTCGGTGTGATGCGCCGGCGCGGTATGGCGCACACCAGGTCGGCGCTGGATCAGTAACCATCAAACCACCCGCCTGAAAAAATCAGGC
>JBFGQG010000392.1:0-3992 GCA_041564295.1 Anaerolineales bacterium
ATCGCCATGAAAATGACCCCATCGGAAAACACCGATTTACAGGAACGCTTCGAAAGTCTTCAGCATCAACTCGTTCACTTATGGGAGCAGATCGGTAGAACCCAACCCGGCAGTGACGAAATCGAAGAGGCGAACACGGTGATCGTGCTGCCATCAATGACGGTCGACGACGAAACGCTGCCATTTCCCTCTCAACAGGGCTACGAAGAGCGGATGCTTTTCATGCTTTTCTTGCTGCGACAGCCGCAGATCCGCATCGTTTATCTCACGTCGGTCCCGATCCCGGACGTTGTCATCGATTATTATCTCGGCATCCTCCCCAGTGTCACCGTGGACAATGCGCGGCGCAGGTTGTTCCTGGTTTCACCTCAAGACGCATCAGAACAGTTCCTCGTCTCTAAAATCCTGGCGCGACCAAAGTTGATCGAGCACATCCGGGGGCTTATTCCCGAAAAATCGAAGGTCCACCTCGTGCCTTTCATGACCACCGATCTTGAGCGTGAATTGTGTGTCCGATTGGGTATCCCGATGTATGCGGCGGACCCCCGATTTTTTGCTTTCGGTACGAAGAGCGGGTGCAGGCGGCTGTTCAGGGAAGAAGGACTATCTTTTCCACTGGGTGCAGAGGATATTTATTCAGCGGACGCACTTTGTGATGCGATCGCACAGATGCGAAAAGAAAAGCCTGCATTACGGAAAGTTATCGTGAAACTGAATCAAGGCGTCTCGGGCTACGGCAACGCGCAGCTTTCTCTCGAAGGCCTGCAGTCACCCGGCAGTCCGGAAGAACTCTCAGCCATTCGCAGCCGACTTCCCGAGTTGAAATTCGAACTGGCATCCGTGACTTTTGACTGGTACATGGCTCGAATTGAGGATAAGGGAGGGATTGTAGAGGAAATGATCCAGGGAGAAGATTTGAAAAGCCCGAGTGTGCAGATGCGAGTGACGCCGTTCGGAGAGGTGGAGCTGCTTTCTACACATGACCAGATGTTGGGAGGACCATCGGGCCAGATTTACCTCGGCGCCTCATTTCCCGCAGACCCTGCATACGGCCCATCGATATTGGCTGAAGCCAAAAAGATCGGGGAGCGTCTGGCGCAGGAGGGCGTGGTCGGGCGGTTTGCGATGGATTTCATGGTAGTCCGCCAGTCTGAAGGCCGCTGGCAGTCTTATGCGATTGAAATCAACCTGCGCAAAGGTGGAACCACACATCCGTTCCTGACGCTCCAATACCTCACCGACGGAATGTATGACCCCCAATCAGGAATTTTCAAAACAGCACTGGGACATGAAAAATACTACCTCGCTACAGACGTCCTGAAAGAAGAAGCGTTTCACGTCCTCACGCCTGAAGACGTCTTCGATCTGGTCAGCAATCACAGGCTCCACTACGACCACATCAAGCAGACGGGGATCGTGCTGCACATGATCAGCCCGATCGCCTCCACCGGAAAAATCGGTTTGACGGCGATCGAAAATTCTCCGGAACGGGCAGAAGAACTCTACCAGCACTTCGGCAGGTTGATCCGGGAAAAAGCCGCTAGATTGAACGGGTAGCGTGCACTATTTCGGCGGTAAGGTCAGGACGTAGTCCAGCGCGATATCGATCCAGCTCGACAGCTCATTATCGGATTCGAAGCCTTCTGGCGATAAATAAAGGAAGCCGGACATCGGTTTTCCGGTAAAATCCATCTGCCTGACGTGCGGTCGTTCAAGCAGTTCATCATTGCGCTCTTTACCGACACGCAGCATCAGTGAATCACCGTTCACGCCGACGCACATGTTCCCACGAACCATGAACGCAATGCCGCCAAACATTTTTTTCTCAACAACGTCCGAACGGTCTTCTAACGCCTCCCGAACACGTTGGGCAACGCCTTCATCATATGCCATATTGATCTCCTTGAGGAAAAGGCGGATGTTTCAGGTACACAAATTTGTTATAGGAGAAGTATCCAAACGGTAACCATCTAACAACATTTGCGTGCTCCCGATGTTTCGCGTTTGGATCAAGAATACGAACAAGTGTTCTAGGGATTATAACATAAATGCACAACAAGAGAAAAGCAGCTGACCTGGGAGTTCCGTCACTCGTCTGGCGAGCCGGTCAGGTTCGGCGATTTGAAATGATCCGCGCTGCGGCAGAAAGCCGCCTGAAAGGCGCCGTACTTGATAACGGCTGCGGTATCGGCCTCTACGTCGACCGGATGCAGGCCCTGGGCGGGAAGGTCATTGGCCTGGAATACGACCACGAACAGGCGGTCGAAGCCCGCAGCCGAAGTGATCTCATCCTGCGAAGCGCCGGAGAGCGCCTCCCCTTTCCGGACGACACGTTCGACCTGATGCTCAGCCACGAAGTGATTGAACATGTGCAGGATGACCAGACTGCGGTCAAGGAAATGGTTCGCGCACTCAAGCCCGGCGGTCGCCTGGTCCTGTTTTGCCCGAACCGCGGCTACCCTTTCGAAACCCACGGCATTTACGTGCGCGGGGAATACCGTTTCGGCAACAAGCTGTTCGTCAACTACCTCCCGCGTAAATTCCGCGACCGGCTTGCGCCCCATGTTCGCATTTACACCCGGGCAGACCTGGCGCGCCTGTTTGATGGGCTGCCGGTAACTTACATCACACGCACCGTCATTTTCGGTGCGTACGACAATATCATCCAACGCCTCCCGACAGCCGGGCGGATCCTGCGCGAGTTTCTCCAGGCGCTGGAAATGACACCTCTGCGCGTCCTGGGTTTAAGTCATTTTTGGGTGGTTGAGAAGAAATAGCTGGTTTTCTGGGTTCCATGCAAGTTTCTGATGTGCAGGCACTGCTTGAGAGCCAGCCGAATGCCAGTGTCCAGAATCATTGCGGCGGAAGCAATCTCAACTGCTTACCTGGCCATAAACTCTGCACCGGGTTGCGGGAAACCCTTATACTTTTTTCCTGCGATATCCAGCCTATGCGAGGGTAATTGTCAGGATTGCTTCGCTTCGCTCGCAACGACATCGATAGTTGTACGTTGCATCGATCACCCGTCCTGAAGCGTCGCTCTGACGACGATCCGCTGCGTATCAACCCGGTACGGATAGCAGGAAATCAACGTCACCGTGGGATTACTGGTCGGCGCCATGACCTCGACCTGAGTCGGCTCAACGACCTGCCATCCGGTAATCACGTAGGTGTAAGAACGCTGATTGGTGTAAATGACGACCACATCCCCTGCTTTTAATTGGTCCAGGTCACGGAAAATTTCACCGAAAATATCGTTATGTGCTGAAAGAACCAGATTACCGTCCGTTCCCGGGTTAGCTGTTCCAATATGCTGCCCAACACCTTTTTTCAATTGCTCCCAGCCGTCCCCCTGGACAACAGGCGCGTCCACGCCGATTGCCGGCACTTGAATCTGGATCGCATGCTCTGGAGCTGGTGTAGGAATCGGGATCTGAGCGAGCGACTGCACCAGTGGCCGCAGATGCTCCGGGATTTCTGCATCGTTCGGCCGCGCTCCACCCGGTGAATCTGGTGGCGTATGGCCGGACGGGAGGACGGCTGCGATGATCAAAGGCGTGGGCGTCATCGTCGGTTGGACGAGCGCAATGGCCACCTCTTCATTGAGTGTCCTCAGCATTTCGAAACCGTTAAACAGGACAAAAACCAGGATGAAGATCGCGGCAACTTCGACAAAAAGCAGCACCCCGTCAAATATGCGCCGCGCACGGGTCCGGCCGACATAGCGCGTCTGCTCTTCGGGCTCTTCATCGGTTACCGTCACGAGCTCAGTCAGGCCCGGTGCGCGCTCATCCGGAACAAGCGTTACGATACGGCCGCTGTCGCGATAATGCTTCAGGCGCTCTTTGCGCACCGCGCGGCGTTTCTCTACCAGCAGACGGCGCAGTTCTGCTACAGAAAGGTCTTCCGGTTTCCTCTCACGTGCCATCGTGGGTCGATTATAACGTAGGACGATATTAAAAGAAAAACCAGGGGCGGCTCGACAGCCGCTC
>JBFGQG010000393.1:0-3991 GCA_041564295.1 Anaerolineales bacterium
GATGGTCGGGCTGAAAATTGCGTGGGGAATTGCCTTTATTGTCCTGGTCATCCCCCTGTTGATCGTTTCGATCATCACCGCAGCTGCCGGTGTTGCTGCGGCGCTTATCCCGACCCTGCTGACCGCAGGAATTACGAGCCTGTTTGCCGTGCCGGATTATTGGCCGTGGATCTTTGCAGGCATCGTTGGGCTGCCTTTCTTCTTCGTCGTCGCATTCTCACCGATCCTGTTGGTCGGCGGCTGGGGGGCCATCTTTGAGTCGAGCGTATGGACGCTCACGTATCGCGAATTAAAAGCCCTTGAGACGATGCAGGTTGAAGACGGCGAAATAATCGAAACCGAAGAAGCAAACGGAGAATAATCCCGTCTGTCTAATTAAAAACCAGAAGCGAGACCAGTTCATAAAATCTCGCTTCTTAATCAGACCCGGCTATGTTTCCCGCCGGGTTTTTTTCATTGGCTCAACGATAAAAGTTCTGCTTTTTGTACGCCTGGAGTTCATCCGGCGACAGCACGTCCCGCAGCAAGATCTTATTCCAGTCCAGCATGAACTCGAGGTCTTCGGAAGGTACGTCACCTTCGGGTGTGTAGCCGATAAACGTCGGATTGAACCAGTTTCCGCCGATCTTGTAGACCAGGTTATCCAGGTGATGCTTGAAAGTGCCGACTGATGAGAGACGTCTGTCATCGTTCGGGCGGGCGGTTTCGAAGGTCAGGACAACTGTACCATCCGCCGTTTCTGCCACCTCCACGACGGTCGCTTCATGCAGCCAGCGCAGGTACTGGGTCTCCATGCCGGTCTTGCGCTTCTTTTCGTCAAAAAGAGTGCGCCGCCTGGAAATCACACTGCCGCTGTTCTGGTACACCCAGCCGCCTTCCTGGCCGCCGCCGTACAATTGTGCGGGCAGCAAACCCTCACCGGATTTGAGCGTCAGCGGACGGGCAATTGACCAGGCATGCGGCATCTGGTTTACAAATGTGAGCCAAAGGATGCTCGCACCGGGCGTGAAGTCCTCTGCTTTACGAGCGGTAATCAAATGCGGCTTCTTCTCGCCAGGCCGGCTGGGTTTGCCTGCAGCAGCGCTCTCAAGGCTCTGGTACCATTTCGGACGAGCGGTCAGGCCACCCGGGGGGGAATTACCCCGAATGTGCTGGATGTGCTCTGCGGTCTCGTTGCACACTGCGCGAGTGACGATGAGCCGGTTAGAATCGTCGTGCGCCTCCCGCCAGGCTGTCGTACCGGCCTCACGCCATTTGCCGACCATCTGGCGGTATTCCTGCCAGCGGTAATCAGCTTTTTCCGCCTGGTCCCTGGCATTCAGCGTTTCCCAATCCTCGTCTTCAACGTATTTCAACTTCAGGCTGGTAACCCGCACGATCTCTTTCCACATCCAGCCCGGCAGGTCGTCTTTCATTTCTTCAAGGGCTTGCAGCACCTCATCGTTCGATAAGTTTTCTACAGAATAATTGGCCTCATCGACCAGGAGTGCGAAGAGGGCTTTCCGCCGGTGAAAAGCGCTGGGATTTTTCAGGGCGCGCACATGCCGGTCGACTTTTTCTTTCCATCTCGTCGAGGTCGCCTTCGTGAGGGGAGAGATAGCTAAAGCAAGTTTCTCATCTACCTTCTGGTTTTCAGAAGCCCCATAGAATAGCAGTTTCTGTTCCAGGATAGCGTCCCTGGCTTCATCTGTTAAACCCTTGAATTCTTTTTCAGCCGCTGACGCGCGCAGGTTGGCCAACAGTTCCCGGGGGTCCGCCCATGAACCATGTGCGCTCTGGTAACGCATACCGGAAAAATGAATAACCATGTATTGAAGCCACAGTGGATAGCGCGCAGGTTCGCTTATGAAGCGCCGTACGATATCTTCCAGCAGTTCGAACTGGTCTTTCTCTGCCAGTTCGGCCTGGTAGACCTGAAGCTTTCCGCGAACGATATCGCGAACGGTGAGCGGCCTGGTGGGCACGGCTTTAAGCAATTGTTCGGGCTCAGGGATATTTAATACAGCTTCCACTTCCTGAAGCCGGGCCTGCAGGTCGCTATCTTCGGCAGCCAGGTTTTTCAACTGTGCGTCCAGTTTGGAAATATCCGCTTCTTTCTCCCGGACGAGCCTGTCTCGATCTGAAGGAGTTATCGCAGTCGCGTTGAGCGCAGACCAGTAACCGTTCAATTTCGAGATTTCTTCTGTGAACGCCGGCTGCGCATCCCGTAATGCCTGGGCATCTGCTTCGTATTTGGCCCGGTGTTTCCAGGTCGAGCCCATATTGCGGATGCTGGTTTCCAGCTGCTTAATTTGACGGTCGACGGCTCGCTGTTCCTGTTGGAGCCGGTAGATATAGTTTTTCAACGCGTTAAGCTTGGGCGAAATTGACTTCGTATATTGAAAACTGGTTTTGAGCTCTTTGTGCAGGCTGTTAATAAACTTGACCTGGGCCGCACCTAAACCGGGAAAGGTCTCCTGGAGCATATCAGAGACGTCTTCGGTCTCAAAATAACGCTCTAACGCCGCCAGTTGAGGCGGATTATTTAAGCGGTTGAGATCTTCTTTCGCGGCACTGCGCTGAGTTTCGAGCGGTTTCCGTCGAGCGAGATTTTGATCGAGTTTCTGCGTCCAGGATTTTTGCTGGAAGAGGGCGACATCGCGCGCTTTAGCAATCTCCAGCTTGCGGGGCTCAAGCGCAGTGTGGGCGGAGAGCAGTTCTCGAAGCTGATTGTACTCGTTCTCCGCCATGGGCAGGGCCACGGTTTTGGTTTTCTCGAGCTCGGCAAGCACTCCCGGGCGCGAGGGATGATCCGGCAGCATTGCGTTGTATCGGCGCTGAAGGTAATCGATCTGCTTTGTGAGTTCACCCCGGCGAGGCTCGTACAGCAGCACCTGCTGCGTAATGAAGTACTTCTCTTTGCGCGGGTGGTTCAGCTTGACGAAATATTTCGCAAAAGAAGCGTGGATCAGATTGATCTTCCTGAGCTCCGTTTCGTCAGGTTCGGGGTATGTCTCCTGGTACACCTGGCTGACATCGGGGGTCAGGAAATATTCCAGGAGGCGGGTCAGCCTGGCGACCGACTCGCGGGCAATCCTGGCCTGTTCTGCGTGGTGGGCGCGGACCTCACCTGCGAGATCGTCGAGCGATTTATCTTTGTATTCCTTCCAGAGATCGATCTCGTGGTAGTAATACAAAAAATCTCTCAATTTCATTTCCCGCAGAGGGTAGATGGTTCGGAGCAGAGCCGGATTCTGCCAATGAAAGAAGATTTTAGATTCCAATCGGCCTCGGTTGTCGTGGTTGCAGGCGAACGCCTGATAATGGGAACTGGGGGACAGTTCGATTGTATCGTATTTTTCGACCACGCGCAGTCAGACATGGCAAGTCTTAAAGACTTGCCATGTCTTGGAGATCCATTTATCTGGTCACCTTTGTCGGCGGGGAGGAAATCAACTCGTTATCAGCCGGGAGGGCATCTCGTGCGCCTGTAATCGTGGCAATGGCCTTGAAAGTAACTTTTCCAATGGCGGCATCGTCGGCCGTGAATGTGTAGTTGAATACGAAATTCGTGGTGCGGTTGGCCGGGCGGACCGGAACTGTTTGTGTATATCCGCCAACCCATTGGAAACCGCCAGTTGTGCTTTTGAACAGATCGACCTGAACCGTTTCAGTGTAGCGCTTGTTGTTTATCGAAACAGTAATGGTGCGCGTTTGACCCGAATTTGCCGAATGCGGCGCGGAGATCGAAGTGATCGCCACATCGTGCGTTTTTACCTCGACGACCTGGGAAGTTGAGGCTGTGCGCCCGTCCACTGTCGTCACCGAAAACGAAACGGTGTACTTTCCATCCTTTGAATATCTGTGAAACGGATGTTCTGCAGTCGAGGTTTTGCCGTCGCCGAAATCCCAAGCAAAAGTTTGGAAACCGGCTCCTCCCGGGTCATGCGATTGGTTGAAGAACTGGATATTGTCAAATACAGATGGGTCGAAGGGGGAATAGGAGAATGCC
>JBFGQG010000394.1:0-3970 GCA_041564295.1 Anaerolineales bacterium
GTCAGGCGCGTGCTGAAGACAAACGCCTCGACAGGCTGGCTGCGAATCTGTGCAAGACCGTAAATAAAGTGCAGGAGTAGACGGGTATAGCGCTCCATAGATCCGCTGATGTCCGCCAGGATGACGAGAGGACGCGGTTTGAATTTGTATTCGCGCCGTGCCCACAGCAGCACTTCGCCGTCGTGTTTGTAGCTCTGCCGCAGTGTGCGGCGCAGGTCGATGGGCTGATCCCGGCCTGGGCGGAACCGGCGTGTGCGCCGTTCACCCAGCTGGAGAGTGAGTTCGCGCATCAGTTTTTTCACAGCATCGAGTTCTTCCCCGGTCAGGTCTGCGAAATTTTTGGTGCGGAATACTTCTCGTGCGGAGTAAGTCCTGGTGACAACCAGGAGAGGCTGCCGATCATTGGTGTTGGGATCTCGCTCCTGGGGAGGACCATGCTCTGGCGAGGTTAGTGGAGGGGGGATGGTGCGGGTTCGGAAGTCGCGGCGTTTCTGGAGATGTCCTTCGAGGTCGACCTTGAACCATTCCGGTATGGGCTTTTTCCAAAACATTTCAAAAGCCTGGTCGAAGAGGAGCAGGTCTGTTTTATCGTGGACAAGCAGGGTGCGTGAGGCGTGGTAAAAGTCGGCTTTTCTACCAATTTCGATATGGTTGAGGGCATGAACGAGGTCAATCATCCTTCCGGGGTTAACATCGAGACCGAGTCCCCGCAGCAGGCGACCAAACAGGAGGAGGTTGTGAAGGAATCGGCTGTTTTTCAAGGTGTTATAAATTCCAGGTGTGTTTCTATTTCCACGCATCCTCGAATCGTGCGTGCAACGGGGCAGTAGTCGGCATGAAAACCGAGGACGCGTTCTGCTGTTTCGCGGTGCTGGCTGGAAGCTTTCAGGTGGTAGGTGACAAAAATTCTCCGGATGACCAGCACCTTACCGTCTAGTTCAACCTCACCTCTGGCCTCTGACGTCAGTAAACCTTCACCAGCTGGAATTCCGCGCGCCTCCAGCGCGCCGCCAAATGTGCCGGTCAGTCAACCGGCAGCAGCAGCAACGACATAATCCAGGGTGGTCGCGCGAGGCTCAGAAACTTCCGGAGAGACACCGTAATGTTCGGCGACTTCAGAGTGTACGCCGAACTGGACAGGTTTTTCAGTGACTGGGATGTGTGCACGGCGGTGTGGACCTTTGATTCGTTCGATCCGTACACGGGAAGTGTAAACGACTTTTTCTGTCATGAATGCTCCTTGTTCAATTAAGGGGGTTCGAAGTTTCCCAAAACACAATATTTTATGGACGGGATCATCCGAAAACCAACCGGAGGCCTCCTGATCGCTACCCGTGAAGAGCCATTTTATCGACGTAACCCAGGGGCGAACCTTCACGCGACTCCATCAGGCTACTTTCTTGCGTGGCATAGGCCGCTGCCGCGTATCTTCGAGCAGCCCTCCGTGACCTAATGGAATAAAATCGCGCCGTGCCAGCCTGTCTCCGGCCAGCAGCCGCGGTAAAACCCAGTCTATAATGTTGGTTTTTTTGCTGCGTGCGCATCCTGGTGCACCGAGGACGGGGACGCCATGCAGGTATCCGAGCATGAGCAGGTTGCCGGGATCAACCGGCACGCCCACGACCTCCACCTGTCCTCCAGCCCGTTCCAGCGCGCGCGGAGCAATATCGTGGCGATCCATAATGGCGGTTTCGCCCGCCATCAAGATGAGTTTTGCTCCGTTGTTGTATTGGTTGCACAATTCATTGGCAAGCATTGATTCCCCCTGTTCGTCATCGAGGGAGATATACGCTGTGTACGCGAGATGAGAGCCCAATGCTTCGATTCGCGTACGGAGGGGGGCAAAGTCACTGTTCAGTTTTTCCTGAAGGGCTGCGGAGCCGGAAAAGATGATGCTGACCGGGTGCTCATGGAGCGGGTCTATGGTGATGAGCGGTTGGTGGTTTTCAGCGGAGATCATTTCCGCCAGGCGTATGTAGGATTCGGGCAGCGCGTAGGGGATTATCTTGACGGTTGCGACTATATCTTTCGGTTGGACCGGTGTGTGGGTCAGGAGTGTCGCGACGGTCAGCCCTTCAAATTCGTTGATATGGGCAAGCCGGTCGACATCCACACGCAGAATCCCCAAAACGGCTGCCAGCAGGTTGAGGCGGCCGGCGGACGGCCCGACCAGGCGAAGATTGTTTCCGGCGACGGATACTCCCACTCGACGCGCTGCCTCGTTTTCCCCGACATCATTCGGTTCCATTTCTGCGACGTAGACCATCTTTCGGCCTATGGCAGCCAACACTCGAAGATCTTCTTCCGTCAGAGGTCTGCCTTTTTTCAGCAGGCGGCGTCCATCCGGACCGGCGATATTGTGGCCGAGGATTTTTCCTGCAGCGAGTGAAAGGGGAGTGGGGGAGAATTTCATACGCAACGACTGCCTGAGTCAGCTCCAGCGGTTAAGCTGAAAAATGGTGCTTGAGAGAAGAATCAAGGCCTCCATGGCAGGCAGCAAATTCCCAATTCCACATGAAACGGATGCTGATTGTTCGATTGCCATCTCGCTGCATACCAGGTGCACTCCTGTAGGCTTGAACGGTAGCCTTTTGCTCGCTTATCTGTTTATTGAGATTCATACAATGGGACAGGTGAATATTAGTGGATCGCTAGATTTTCGTCAAGGATGGGATGCCCGGGCGCTGTCCATGTACCGGCAAAGCTCCGCGTAGCCGGCAATTGAGGAGTCAGTCCGGATCATCCGGATAGATCAGCCTGCGCACTTCAGGTAAATGCTCCACCGCCCACTTAAGTTCTTGTTCGTCACGGGCATATGCGATTAATGGTGGTTCTAATGTAAAGGCTTCCGTCAGGTCTCTGACGATCGACCCGGCCTCATGCTTCAGTGAGTACGCACACGCACGGTTGAATAGAGCCGCATAATTTTCAGGATCCCGGGCAAGAGCCTGGGAATAATCGATTATCGCTGCATCGTATTGGCCAGTCTGTGCGTACTCGAGACCGCGTGAGACATAGATCTCCGCATTATCCAGGCCAGACGAGATTGCCCGGTCGTAGTCGGATAAGGCATCTGCATGTTTTTCCATCGAAGAACGGGCGTCACCCCGTATCTGGTAAGCGATCGCCAGGTCCGGGTAGAACAGCAGGCCGCGGTTTGCATCCGCTTCCGCCTCTTCGTGAAGACCGGTGTTCTCAAATGCCAGGGCACGGTAAAGAAATGCAAACCCGTCTTCGGGGCGAATTGCCAGGGCCTTCGTATAATGCTCTTCTACTGCTTCATAGTCCCCTCGATCGAGAGCGATTCCGCCGCGAATTGAATAGTAGCTATAAGTCTGATCTTCATTTAACTCATGTTGAGCTGCCCGGTCCAGGTCAGCCAGGGCTGCATCAGACTGCTCAACGATGCGGTAAACTTTGCTTCTTGCAATCAGCGCATCCACATTGTCCGGGTCTAGATTGATCGCCTTGTCCAAATTCACCAGCGCTTCATCCAGATTATTCTGGGCGGCGTAGAGTGCGCTCAGCCGAATATATGCCTGCACATGTGTTGGATCCAGCCTGGCAGTTTCCAGGTAATCTGCGAGTGCGTTTTCCGTGTTGCCAGCTCTTTCATAGGCAAGGCCGCGGTCGAAGATAAATCTTGTTACAACCGGGATCAGCTTTTCATCCCCGGTTTTTTCTATCAAAATCTCAGCGGCTTTTCCAAGAATGAACACATCACTTTTCTCAGGCTGAGGCCTTTCTTCATGGGGACTGTCGTTTCTCTGAAAATCACCGACGTCCTCCATATCTGGTGTTGGCACGGATTCTGAATTTTCCGCGCGTTCAGGTCCTTTCACGTGGGGCGGCCGACCTGACTTCTGAGACCGGTTCACATCGGTCTTTCGCCGGCCAGCGAAAGGGACGCTTAGAACGGGGGCACCGGTCACCTGAAACGCTGCCCAATCATAGGGGTGCGAGAAAGGAA
>JBFGQG010000395.1:0-3953 GCA_041564295.1 Anaerolineales bacterium
ATGCAGCCCGTCCATCACTGCGTGATGACCCTGCACACTTAACGGCAGCAGCAGTCGATCGCCGGCGTTGAAATATTTCCCCCAGGCAAACCGGGGGACCGAATCCGCCGGAGATAACTGCATCGGATGCATAAAACTGGTGAACGACACCCAGGGTATCGACGTCATGTAAAGCCAATGGTCACTGGTCCGCTCCTGCAAAGACGGGTTTTCCCTGACATTTGCAATTCGTTCTGCGGCAGATTCGGAAAACCGGCCGAAATCATCCATGTAATCGAAATAACAAAAAGAGAAACTGTCGTCTTTCATCAGGATTGTACAGGCCGGATGCACAACAGGATGTTCCACAACTGATTCGCCACGGATCCTGTGCCTGAATTCTCGGATCGAGTTTGCAGCTCTCGTTAACAGGTAAATCAGCCCCACCGTTATCGTACTATTGCGAGCTTTTACGACCGGAAGAAAGGCCGTGATGTCCACATTGCCGCACATGTTGAAATGTGGATAATCCCAGGTTCGGAAAAACTCGAAATGCTCTCGCCTGGCCCAGTCGTCCATGTCGATCTTATGCATGATTTTCTCCTGCTCACGGTAGATTTAATCGGAGGTAGACGAGTTAAACTTGTTTTTCAGCCAGATGCTCGTATATTCCGGCTGCATCGTTTCGTCAACCACACCGAGTATAGCGACGGTCAATGCTTCCAGGTCGACTTCGTCTCTGGCAGAGGATGCAAAGTGGTCCATTGTCCGTTCAGCGTCGTATTTCTGGCGGTAAAAACGCAGGTCGATGAAATCCTGGATGCGGCGCCTGAGCGGATTAAATAGTGCGGCAATACCGAGAGTAGAGATAACGGTTACCAGAGGAGAATCAGCCTGCCCGGTCAGGCTGCGGAAGATTTCCTGTAAAAGGACCACTGCTGAGAAAAATAACACAACCAGAATTCCGGTGAATAAACCATATTGCACCGTCCGGCGAAAAATGACATCAATGTCCCAAAGGCGATATTTCAGTATTGCGACGGCAAAACTGTATGGGACGAGCGGGCCGATGCATAACACAAGGAAGACCCAGGCAGCGATTAAGATCACTGTGCGTTGTGGCGAGGGTGACTCCGGCGGAAAATTGGTCGCGATTACCGACCAGAGGATCAGGATACAGAATATTCCGACCAGGCCTAATAAACCCCACTTGGTTTGCTGGCGGGCTAATGGACTGGAAACACGCCTGTACCTGAAAACCTGTGCATATAGTGCGAGCAGAATAACGAGAAAGAAAATGTAAAAATACAATTGTGGCGCGGTTATACGCAATCTTTCTCCCAAAAGCACCGGAACGATCAACGAAGCGATTAAAGGCAGGATAGTCCAGGCAGTCCAGCGCGGCACAAAACGCCCATCCGGAAATGTGATCAGGAGCAGGCAGAGAGCGAAGTATCCCGGGGACTGGAGGTTGTCAACGAGAGGAGCAAGGTCAGGGCGAGTCCGGAGGAGCACATCGTTTGCCGGGCTGAAAGCCACACCTCCCAGTATGATCATCGTTGCGGACAGTACGAGCACCAACCAGTCGTCAGACTTTTGCCAGAACAGAAAAAGGGCCACCAGGATGAAACCGAGATTGAAAAGAAGATTCAGGACAGGTATAAGGACTTTAAGTATGTCGGAACGGAGCGCGATGGTCTGGAGTGCGAGAACATCTTCTTGTGTCAGTTCGATCGGATTGCAAACGGTGCCTGCACAATTCTCAGGGAGCGGTGTTTGAAATTTGTTCCAGGTCCCGATAACGAACAAAGTCATTGAGACAGCGACAAAGCCCAGCCAGGCTGCCCGTGACACCCAGAGCGCCGCGCCTCTTAAGGGCGGGTTGGCGGCTTCATTCTGATTCTTTTTATATGAAATTGACGGGTTCAGAGGTCCTTCCTTGATTATGATTTCACCAACTACTTAAGATTCTACCGGATCAGCGTCTGTGTTCCGTTACGGACTGCGTTACGGTCATATGTTAATTCATACCGGTTATGTATAAAACACCATCCGATGGTGGGATGCAGGCCAGTGGGGCCCTAAAACTTTCTCAGATATAATCGGGTGATGGATTTTCTTCGATCAATCGTTTTTCTTATAGGCGCTTTATTAATAATTGTGCTGGCGGCCCGCCAGATGGGCGAGGTCTTTTCACGCTACAAGCTCCCACTGATCAGCGGTTTCTTATTTGTCGGGGTGATGACCGGCCCCTTCATCCTTGATTTTGTTCACACAGAGGATGTTCCCAAATTCCTCTTGCTGGATGAACTATCGCTCGCCTTCATTGTGTTTGCGGCAGGCGCAGAGCTCGAATTGAATGTGATCAGGGGGTATTTCCGCAGCATCCTCTCGTTAATTGGGGGGCAAATCATCGCTGTTTATGCCGTTGGCCTGACAGCGTTCCTGCTGATCAAAGACATGGTGCCATTCATGAGCGGTCTTCCCGGCGGCGAAATCCTGGCGATATCGCTACTCGGTGCGACGATCATGATTGCCCGTTCGCCTTCATCGGCGCTGGCCATCATCAAAGAACTGCGCGCACGGGGACCATTCACGCATAAGGTGCTTGGTGCAACCGTCCTGATGGACGCAGTCGTGATCGTTATTTTTGCTGCATCCATATCGATTGCTGCGGTCCTGGTAGAAGGCACCGGATTCAAGGTAGGTCTCCTGGCTTTTGTAGTCCTTGAAATTCTGCTGGATATCCTGTTGGGCATCCTGGTTGGACAGCTGCTGCGTTTTATTATGATATTGCCTTTTAAGAACTTAAAGTGGGCCCGGTCTGTCTTGATCTTGCTGCTCGGACTGAGCGTGTTCCTTTTGTCAAACGAACTGCATGGGCTCCACCTGTCCTCTCTCCCGATCGGCCTGTTTTCCGAACCGCTCTTGATCTGTATGACAGCGGGGTTATATATTGCCAATTACACCAGGAATTCTTCCGATTTTCAGCACATCATCGAATACATGTCCCCCGGCGTTTTCCTGTTGTTTTTTACGTTGGTTGGGATCGAACTGGAGCTGGTCGTTATCGGGCAGAGTTGGGTCGTTCTCCTGATCCTCTTCGCTGCCAGGGCTGCCGGCATTATCGTTGGAAGTATTGCCGGCACCACGCTTTCAAATGACAGGAGCAACGGCAATGCGTTTCTTGGCCTCGGTTTTATCACGCAGGCAGGTGTCAGCGTCGGGCTGGCGAAAGAGATCGGTGTTGAGTTCGGTTCCTGGGGCCCTCAACTGGCGACTCTGTCGATCGGTGTGATCGTCCTCAGCCAGGTCGTGGGTCCGCCGATCCTGAAATGGGCGATCACGAAGGTCGGGGAAGCGCATACCCGGGCGGAAAGTCCTGAATTTGACGGTGTGCGCGATGCGATTATTTTCGGTGTTGAAGGCCAATCGCTTGCACTCGCACGGCAGCTCGAAACGCACGAGTGGAACGTCCTCATGGTTGAGTGCAAACCGGAACTGATCGGCGAATCAGTTAACGGCCGCAGGATCGAGAAGCTCGAAGAAATCAGTGTGAACGAACTTCAGCGTCTCGGTATGTCCGCTGCAGACGGCGTCGTGCTCATGCTCTCTGATGAAGAGAATTACGCAATTTGTGAGCTAATCTACGAAAATTATGGGATCGACAACGTGATCGTTCGCCTGCAGGACCGCGAGCATTTCGAGAAATTCCACGAACTGGGTGCGCTCGTGATCGAACCGGTTACGGCCATGGTCAGCCTGCTTGACCAGTTCGTGCGGTCGCCGATGGCGGCCTCCATGCTCCTTGGGATGGACTCCACGGAGGAATTCCTCGAGATCGAAATGAATAACCCCGATCTTGACGGTGTTGCGATCCGTGACCTGCATTTCCCGCACGACGTCCTGATCCTGTCCATTTCACGGAAAGGCAGCCGCCTCATCTCGCACGGTTATACTCGCCTGCAGATTGG
>JBFGQG010000396.1:0-3952 GCA_041564295.1 Anaerolineales bacterium
GCGGAACTTCAGGCATATGCATTGCAAACGGACCTTGTAGATAATAAAACTGTATCTATTTCCAATACGGATTACGCAACGCGTTTTATCATCCGTGCTCAGCATCGTTATAAGTACAAATAACTTCTTGTTGATCAGTTTCTTCTCAATCCACCGTGAACATCTCCTGCAATCCTGACAATCCCTTATTAAGCGACTGATCGTATGAGGATTCTGCTGTTAGGCGGTCCCCGCTTTCTTGGATTTGCGCTAGATGAAACGCTGCGTGTAGGCACTCTTCAAAATGAATCAATAGAATTTATTACCGGTGACGTGCTGGCCTGGGCAAAAACGCGCAGCACAGATTACGTCTTTCGCGCCGGTCTCGGTATTGACCGTGAAACAGAATTGTTAAGAAGGTGGGATGAGCGAGGCCATGGGTAAGACATACCGTGTCCTGATACCGGTGTTGATAGGGTTCCTGGCAGCGGGATGTGTGCCCGGCATTGCAATCCCAACTGCCGCCCCATTATCTCCGACCATCACGTCGACCGTGTTCGTTCCCCCTACGGACACTCCTGAGCCGCCGACAATTATCGTTTCACCTTCACCGACATGGACCGCCACAGCCACGCCCACACCGACGCCTGATGTCTATTGGCAGTATACGATCGATTACCTGTCTGAAAGGAGTTATGGGGTTGGCGAGATCGAGGTGCTCGAAGTGCTAGCGAGTAATTTCTGGTTCACCCGCTATCTGATCCGTTATTCAAGTGATGACCTGTGGATATACGGCTTTTTGAATGTCCCGATCGATGGCGGTCCGTCGGGAAATGGACCATTCCCGGTGATCATTGCCCTGCACGGGTATATCGACCCGACAATTTACAACACGATCGATTATACGACGGGTTATGCGGATTCGCTCGCGCGTGCAGGTTATATCGTCTTCCATCCTAATCTGCGTGGATATCCACCTTCTGATGACGGCGACAACCTCTTCAGGGTCGGCATGGCAATTGATGTGCTTAACCTGATCGCCTTGATCAAGGAGAAAGGGCAGGATGCGGATGTATTGGCAGATATGGATTCCTCAAGAATCGGCCTGTGGGGACATTCGATGGGGGGTGGAGTAAGCACACGTGTGTTGACCGTCTCCAGGGATGTTGACGGCGCCGTGTTGTATGCAGCCATGAGCGGAGATGAACGTCAGAATTTCGAAGCGATCAATGGGTGGTCTGATGGATTGAGAGGTCTGGATGAGCTGGCAGTGCCCGTTGAGGAGTTGGACAGGATATCACCGATATATTATTTTGACCGTATCACCGCAGCAGTCAGCATCCACCACGGACGGTCCGATTTGCTCGTGCCTCCAGCCTGGTCTGAGCAGACCTGCAGTCGAATGGCCCAGTTGAGAATTAACGTAGCCTGCACATTTTATAACGGTATGCCGCACACTTTCATCGGTGAAGGTGAGCAGATATTTATACAAAACACGATCCTGTTCTTTGATGAAGTGTTGAAGTCGCGTTGAGTGATACAATCCGTTCACCGCGAGCAATTTTGTGCAAAGAGAGGAGTTTAAGGATGCGGTTCAACAAAATTATTAATCGTATTTTCCTTTTTTCAGTCTTGATTACCAGCCTGGTTGCCTGCCAGGCAGTCGCGCCAGGCCCGTCCCAACCAACCCCAACGCAGGTAAAAATAGCAACCTCTGTACCGCTGACCGACACTCCTATGCCTACGCTCACACCTACACTGCGCCCTTCAAGTACCCCTGTTCCAACGCTGACATTGGCCCCTTCGCTCACTCCAATCCCCACCAACACACCGACGCCGGGGATCCTGGGGCTCGGGTTCACGACAGGCCCATTCAGGGACGATTTTTCAGATCCGACCAGCGGCTGGGTTACTGAGGACGGGGGCGATTGGGGATTCGGTTATTATGAAGGTGGATACAGGATGTACGCTAACATCGGCTATGCAGAGGTCTGCTCATCGCGATCGCGGAGCCATACGGATTTCATCATCGAGGTTGACGTTCAAAAGTTATCCGGTCCGGATAACGCGTATTACGGGGTGACCTGTCGAAAAACCGGGTCAAATTATTACAGTCTGGCCATCACAGCTGGCGGAGAATACAGAATCCTCAAGACGACCGGAGGTGTGCCTGTAGTTCTGGCGAAAGGCGCAAGCCCTGCAATAAAGAAAGGTGACGCCGTCAATCATCTGTTAGCCAGCTGTATCGGCAATGTGATGACACTGTCCGTCAACGGCGTAGAGGTCGGATCGGTATCGGATATTGGCCCGTTGTTCGGCACCTTTGTTGGGCTGGTTGTAGGTTCCACCACAGAACCGAATATTGAAGTTAAGTTCGATAATTTCGATTCATACCCCACCGGAAATGCGCCAGCGATCCCTTCACTCACGCCAGTAAACAACCAATCCCCGACGCCAACGCGAACGCCTACGGCGACACCCTAACAATAATTTCAGGAAAAAGGAATGAGGATGTCTGAATATTCGATACAGCAAATTATGGAAGCCATGCCCGGCGCCTTTTTACAAGATCAGGCCGGAACGATATCGGCGACAGTGCAGTTTCATTTTACCGGGAACCAGGCTTCAGACTGGTTCGTACGGATCAATGATGGCGCTTGTTCAAGCTCAGAGGGAACGACGCCTGATCCGAACGTGACGATGACAGTCGACAGCGATGATTTTCTGGCAATATTGACCGGAAAATTAGAGCCGATGGCTGCTTTTATGCGTGGAAAGTTGAATATGCGCGGTGATGTTTCGCTGGCGATGAAACTGCCAAAATTGTTCAAAAGTTCAACCACGGGTTGACAAATGATCGGAGCGGAGGCGATCCTGCTTGGGACTGCCCAGGACGCAGGACTACCACAAGCCGGATGTCAATGTTTTCGTTGCAGTCATGCCCGTCTTGAACCGGAAAGCCGCAAATTTCCTGTCTCTTTGGGGTTGGTGGACCACGTCTCGGCTTCGTTCTGGATCATAGATGCAACTCCGGCCTTTGGTCCCCAGCTGGATTATGTGCTGAACCGTTTTCCGGGCTATTCCATGAAAGGAATATTTCTTACGCATGCCCACATGGGGCATTATTCAGGCCTGATCCAGCTTGGCAAGGAAGCATGGAATGTATCTGAAATGCCGTTGTATGCGTCAAGAGCCATGATTCGCTTCCTTTCGGAGAACGAACCCTGGTCCCAAATAATATTGCAAAATCTGAAACCAATCGAAATCAGGCCCGGTCAAAATATTCAACTGGGTGAAGGTCTGCAAGTGAGACCAGTGGTTGTACCTCATCGAGCGGAATATACGGATACGCTCGCTTTCAACATTCGCGGGTTGGAAGGCGCGTTGTTTTACTGTCCGGATATCGATGCGTGGGAAAGCTTCCCCATCGCGGAAATGCTGCGCTCGGTGGATGTTGCCTTGCTGGATGGAACGTTCTGGTCTGCGGAGGAAATTCCTGGCCGGGATATCCGCACCGTCCCGCATCCGCCGGTGCAGGCGGCCGCGGCGCAGCTCGCGGGGGTAGGCGCGGAGGTCTTTTTCATCCATCTCAACCATACGAACCCGCTGCACGACCCGGGGTCGGAGAGGCGGTTGCTCGAAGCGCGTGGTCTGGCGGTGGGGGAGCAGGGGAGGAGCTGGCGTTTGTGAGTCGCTCCGCGACTGTGCGAATCCTGGAGGCCTCTAAAAAAAAAACAGCGCCGGGTTTATCGCGGCGCTGTTGTGTTTTTTGAGACACGAAATCAGTAGTATAGGCCCCAGTCTGCCCCGGCGCCGTCTTCCATGTAGGAGAAGTCCCACACTTCGGTGCCCATCTTGATCGTTGTCGGCATGCTGAGGGCGCTCTCTGCTTTTTGCCGGGTCATCTCGAGCATGGCGGGGCCGTAAGGGCAAAACGGCGTGGTGAGGATCATGTTCACTTCGGCCTCTTCCC
>JBFGQG010000397.1:0-3942 GCA_041564295.1 Anaerolineales bacterium
GCACGGATCGGGACTTTGACGCGATTCTCGAACGGGGTCAGCGGACAGCTGTAAAGCAGGTTCTAGAGGCATTCAGTTTGTTTCGGTGGTTACCGATCTGGATGGGGTCAGATTGCATTTGGCCTCCAAGACAACGAATTTGTTTGGCCAAACGTCATCCATGTTGTGGTTTTTGTGTATTGAGAATCAAGCCAGGAAAAAACCTTTGAGAAAGCACACCTTCAAATTAAGGCAAACACGTTCGCCGCGTATGAAAATTGGGGAATGAAAGCGGATATCCTCTTATTTGACGTACTAGACGAAGTGAGACCCGCGATCATGATCCGTTGCCATGATACAATTTTTGTGACGCCCTTTCATTGGACGTAGACAAAAACAAAAGGAGCTAGCCATGTCTGAAGAAGAAGTCCAGGCCATGAGGAGACCCGGGGGAAGCGACTTGATCACGACCAAAGAGGCTGCGAAGACGTTAAACGTCAACGAAGCGCTCGTAAAATCATATATCAGCCAGGGAAAGCTGAAGGTCGTTAAAGTTAACGGCATATCCATGGTCAAATTGGCCGATGTAACCCTTCTGAAGGGCAAACTGTAGATCGCAACAGGGGGATCGAATGGATTGTTATTACCGGGTGCTGCCTGTCCGGCTTAGGTTTGACGCGTGCAGACACCAATCCCTTCCCGCTTTTTGACCTGCACCTGAGTTGGCGCGGCGGTTCGATTACAGCCGCATGAAAAAAAGGCGCAGCTCGAAAGTTGATTGAGAAAATTCCAGTCACCTTCCCGCATCTTGAACATCCGGATCAAGAACAGTTGGTAATGGCGTTGATCTCGCGGATCGGTTTCAGCATTGACAATCAGGCCGAGATTACACTCCGCCTGGATCCAACGGTTATAGATGCTCTACCGGGTCTCCTTCTGGAAGTTTCTCGCCGACACGAATTGCGACTTTCAAACGGTTCTCATCGGGCGTCAACGGACAACTATATGAGCCGTTTTGGACGCAATTAGTTTGTGTCGGTGGTTACAGACTGGAGGGCGTCAAATTACGCCTATTGGCAGGGACAACAGATTCAGGTGCCCAACACTTGGGTTAGACCATCATAGGGCCTTACATGCGTCCTGAATTTTTATCCATGATTGGTCAGCCCGAGACCATTTTCGGTGCAGCGTCCGTGTGAAAAGCCCACCTTATTTACAAAAACAGTAGATCACCTCCATCCCGACACGCCGGATCACCGCGCCGGGTCTTTTAGATTCGGGCTTCAATCAACCCTTGAGGCGTCTAATAGGTAACTGAGGGACAGATGTCCCTTGGAATCGAAGTGGGTTTTTGATAATATCGAACAGGTCCCATGGACCTTGGAGAGTCGCGTCTATTCACGGCCCGCTCATGCGGCTTTCGTCTGTGCGTAACATCAGCTAAAAGAGGTGAATATCCTGGGTGTTAGTGCTCCACCCAATCTCCCTCGGGCAGTTTCTCCCCCGCACGGATCGGGACTTTGACGCGATTCTCGAACGGAGTCAGCGGACAGCTGTAAAGCATGTTCTAGACACATTCAGTTTGTGTCGGTGGCTGCAGGTCTGGAGGGATTAAGGATTCACCTGCCGAGAGGGACATCGAATTGAGGCGCCTGACAGAGGTGTTGGATTGTATAATAGGGATCTGGTTACGGTACGCCTATCGTATTCGCCATCCCCAATTTCCTGGTTCGACTCTCATTTGACCACCATCGGATGTGCACCGTCATGGATCTTTTGAACCGTTTGCTGTGCGGGTTTGTAATCTGTCTTTCCTTAGCGGCTTGTAGTAACGCTCCAACCTTTGAAGTAGCGGTTATCGTGGATACGACGACCGATCCCGTCAGCCGCGCACAGGCGGAGGCAGTTCTGGCCATCTCCAATGAGAAATTGATCGAGCTGACCGGATTTGGCCTGAAGATGGTGGATTTTATTGAAGAAGACCGCTGCGTTTCGATGGAGGATCTGGTTACGACTTACATGGGTGATCGCCCCCTGAACGACCTGCCCAACGGCATCCTGATCTTTTCAACCGGGGATGAAGACCGGGCGAGAATTAACCGCGCCTACGCCCAGCAGGTCCCCGGTCCCGAGGGCTACCGCAACCCGTTTGTCTCCCCGATTCCACACCTTGGTGACAGCCACGTGTACATCGCCGTGGTCCAGTTCAACCACCTGTTCGCCGCCTGCGGCTACGGTGGGATAGATTCCATCCAGAGTCCCGTTTCAATAGGTGACGAGTGTCGTGGGGAAGAAGGCACCGCTTGTGCGTCATGGGAGGGAATGCAGGTCTGCCAGGTTGCCCTCCCTTTCCTCGAGGGGCGTACCCGCGTTGACATGGTGGCGGAACCGGTCATCCACGAGTTTCTGCATCCATTCGGGCTGTTGGGAGGTCCCGATAACCATTACGGCACGGAAGCCTGCAACCTGGCGATGGGCTGGGCGCCGGACCATTTCGATGAGGAAGAAGCCATATCCAACGCGATGATGTGCCCGAACGTGGTTGAGAATTTTGCCAATTCATACCATCCATAACTTAACGAAGGATTTGGCTATGAACAGATCTGCACAACTCGCCGGTATGACTCTCAACTTCTTCGCATTTCTCTATCTCGCCAGTTTTGTGCTGGCAAGCCCGCTGGTCGGATTTGAGGATGGCGATAACCCGCTGGTCAGCCTGGCGTTTCTCAGGCAGGACGCCAACCTGTACTTCTTGTCGGGCCTGGCGGCCGTCCTGGCGGCCATCCTGCTGGTGGTTTCTGTCCTGGCGCTCAATGACATGATATTGCAATCGCCTGGCTCCTTATTGGGCCGAACCGCTTCAACCTTTGGCTTATTCACCTCGGCGTTCATTTTTGGACACGGCATCCTGAAAATGAATGCGCCCGGAACTTTGCTCTATATGGAAAGCCTCGACCCTGAGTGGGGTCAGGCCGCGTATCTCGCCGTCCAGATGGCAGGGACCCAGGGTCTGGCGGCAGCCGGCATCTTCGGCCTCAGCATCTGGGCGATTGGCCTCAGTGTGGCGGGCGTGCGTCAGGGCGCGCTCCCGCTCGGGATGGCAATATTGGGCATCGTTCCGACGCTGCCATGGCTCATGGGGCTGCTTGGACGTGCGGGTATTCTGCCGGACAGCTTGTGGCTGCTCTACATTGTCTCCATTATTTTGGGCATCCCGATCTGGAGTATGGTGCTGGGGGTATTCTTTTTGAGGCAAAAATCTTGAACCGCCGGTGGGGGTGTTTTAGTGTTCTACCCAATCCCCCTCGGGCAGTTTCTCCCCTGCACGGACCGGAACCTTGACGCGGTTCTCAAACGGGGTCAGCGGGTAGCTGTATAGCATATACTAGACGGATTCAGTTTGTGTCGGTGGTGACGGATCTGGAGGGAGTCAAAATTCAACTACCGGAAGCCTCGGCGAGTTGACAGGTCCAAAACTTGGTAGGTTCGTATTCGGCGTGGGCAGGTCAAGTGTTTATAACACCAGAGAATCAGGGGCAGTTAGAACCCTGGTTCGTGATTTTATATCTTTCACGTACAACTTCAGTGAAATCTCGCAGCAGGTTCTCGCAAAGATAATTGATCGTATCCTGAACATCCACGCTCCACAGCCGGGCTGTTCCGTCATCGCTGCCGGTAGCAATAATACTTCCGTCCAATGAAAACACGGCCCATTCCACGGACCCGGTATGGCCGATGTACCGGCGCAGTTCCATTCCGAACCGGTAATCCCAGAGGCGCGCAGTGTAATCCGCGCTGCTGGTTAAAACGAACTCGCCGTCCGGCGAGAAGCTGACCGCGTACAGATAGGCAGTGTGCCCGGTCAGCCGTTGAACGATCTCGCCTGTTTCCACATCCCAAAGTCTGGCGATATTATCCTTGATGCCGCTGAGGACCAACCGTCCATCCGGCGAATAAGCGACC
>JBFGQG010000398.1:0-3935 GCA_041564295.1 Anaerolineales bacterium
CTTAGCAACCGAGAATTACAGCTGCATCAGTGCGTTGGATGATTCGCCATAGGTCAAAAGTCGGAGAGCCGAATCAGCATTAGGAGGCTGTCGGTACGCACTCATTCTGGAGATACTTCAGGCAGGATCCGAACGTGGACTTTCGGTCCAAACAATTATCAAAAGAAAGGAGATTCAAAAAATGAAAACCCGTATGTTATTTCCGTCCATCCTTCTCCTGCTCAGTCTTGTGTTAGGAGCATGCAGAAGCGCCGGTACAGACCCGTCGTCCCTACCGAAATCGACCGGCAATCAACCGATCGCCACGGGAGAACAATTGATCAGTTCCTTGAAAGCGGCAGGCGCTGATGTCGAAACACTCGATGAGGTTCACCAGCCATTTTTCCCCGTGACCGGGAAGGTGATCCGCTTGAACGGTGGAGAAGTACAGGTCTTCGAGTACGGTAACGTTGACGAAAGTCGGGAAGCAGCTTCGTCTGTGTCCCCCAATGGAAGCTCGATTGGGACAACGATGGTGAGCTGGCTCGCCACACCACACTTTTACATGGCCGGAAACGTTATCGCCCTGTACGTTGGCGAGGACCAGGCTGTTATAGACCTGCTGGAAGCGGTTTTAGGGCCGCAATTCGCCGGTGGATAAATTTTCTAAGGATGAGATACATCAAAAAAAGCGGAACGAAGATCTCGTTCCGCTTTTTTGACATTTAGCACTGGTTTTTCATGGATGAGCAAGTCTCATTGAACAAGGGTAATGCTGGCTTCGATGGAAGTCCCTTTCCCAGGAGTGCTCTCCAATTTAAAACAACCCCCTGCATTTTCCACCCGCTCTCGCATGGATATTAAGCCCAGGTGCCCAGGATAATCTCTATCCGTGTCAAAACCTGTGCCGTCATCGTGAATTGAAAGGAAAACGCGATTCTGCCTGGTTTCCAAACGCAGCTCTACGACTGTCGCACGGGCATGTTTGACGATGTTGTGCAGAGCTTCCTGGGCAACTCGGTAGAATACTTCCTTAATTTCTATCGGTATATCCGGCTCCGGTGGAAATATCGAATTGACCACCAGTTGATGCCGGGATCGGACCGCATCACATTGTTTTGTCAACGCGGCGATGAGTCCTTCCAACTGTAAGGATTCAGGGCGGAGTGCAAAAATTAAGGCTCGCATTTCTGCCAATCCGGCTTCAGCGAGTGAAGAAATATAGTCGAGCGGTTCTCCGATCCGATCGGGATCGCGCGATAACAGCTTGCGTGCCGTTCGGGTTCCGAGCACAATCCCATAGAGCGCCTGCGAAACCGAATCGTGCAGTTCACGTGCCAGTTTTTGCCGCTCCTCCATCGCTGCCAAATCGCGCGCCTTTTCAAATAGGCGCGCGTTTTCTATTGCTATTGCCGCATGTTCGGCGAAGGCCATTGCCAGGTCCGCATGGCGTGATGTGTAATAATTCGGTTCATGGTAGTGCAAGGTCAGAAGACCTGTGATGCTGCTCTTGAAAATCAAGGGTACCCGCATCCAATTGCGGACGGATTTATAATAGGTATACAGGTTATGTGAAGCCTGTGCGCGGAAATCTATCGCGACGTCCGTGTCGTCCTTGTGCACATCCCCTATAATGAGTGGTTTGCGAGTCATCATTACTCGCTGATCGATAAAATTCAGGGCTGAAAATCTTATATCCAATCCCAGGTTCTCACGCATTCCTTCCCAATCTGCAATGCTGTAAAAAGTATCCCCCTCGAGGCGGCAGATCGTCGCATTTGAATATCGCACGACGGTTTTGAGCTTGTCAAGAATTTCATGAAGGACGATATCAAGGGATAGATTCGAAGTGACGTCACGAGAGACCTGGAGAAGCGTCGTTAGTTCTCTAGTTCGCTCTTCAATATTTCTTTCAAGTTCTGCTTCCCGGCTAAGAATTTCAGCGTTCAAGGTACCTCTTTAGATCGGTTTTATATCGACAAGGCCGATCCGTATGGCGTACAAGGCTGCCTGTGTCCGGCTGGACACCTGCAGTTTTGCAAGAATATTGCTTACGTGAGTTTTTACCGTCTTCTCCCCGATAATTAATTGTCCTGCAATTTCCTTGTTTGATAATCCTTTAGCCACGAGGCGCAGCACATCAGTCTCCCGCTCAGTGAGAACCTCCGGGCTTTCCGGTGCGCGAATTTCGCGAATGAGCCGGGTTGCGGCTTGCGGTGAGAGCTGAACCTGACCGGCTGCAGCAGCTTTGATCGCCTGATTTAAATCATCTGCCTGGGTATCTTTCAGTAAATATCCAATTGCCCCCGCCCTGACAGCCCCGACCACTTTCTCGTCTTCCAGTACGCTGGTTAATGCGACTACTTCGATATCCGGTAGTTCTCTTCGCAGAATCTCAATCGCAGTGATGCCATCCATCTCCGGCATAAGCAGGTCCATTAAGATGACGTCAGGCTTGATCCGGTGGGCAGCCTGGATCGCCTCGCGTCCATTGGATACCTCGCCGACCACTTCTAGATCCGGGTCCATTGAAAGGAACATTCTTAAGCCTTGCCTGACCACACTGTGATCATCGACCAGTAGGACTTTGATTGCCATTCCTATTATCCGTAATTGAAATTGAGACGATTGAGAGAATATTTGCATTTTAGCATAAAAAATACTGTGTTTTCACGATTTCATTTTTATGGCAGTTTATTCTCCATCAAAAGTCGGAGGAAAATTGAAGCATTTGGCTCATGAGTCCATTCTGAGAAATCGGTATTCTGATTATAGGAAGTGCGCAATGAAGATCAAAGTACTGATTGTAGATGATGAACAAATTGTTCGACATGGATTACGCATGAGCCTGATGCTGGAGGATGACATGCTGGTAGCAGGTGAGGCCTGTGACGGACATGAGGCTGTTGGGCTTGCGGCACAACTTTCGCCGGATGTCATCTTGATGGACGTCCTCATGCCCCGGTTGAACGGCTTCCGGGCTACGAGGGAGATCAAGAAGATTTTGCCTGAAATCAAAGTGATTATTCTCAGTCTCCTTGATGACGCGGAATCACAGGCGCAGGCTTTCGACGCTGGGTGTTACGCTTTTGTTTCGAAACATGCCTCGCTGGACGTGTTGATCGCTACGATCCGGCAAGCAGTTGTCTAACGGAGAAAATATCATGAAATTCTTATTACAGATGAATCCATTCACATCGAAAGACTTCCGGCGCTGCAAAGTATAGAGGATGGATATCCTGAAAAATCCCATGCACTCAATGATCGGGTTCAAACTCAATTCTGTAATCGTCGGAGTCGGTGTAATCCACTGTATTCATGCTTTATAAGAGTCAGAAGATTTAATATTGAAAACATCTGACCGGGCGCGGGGAGTCGAATCAATCAGACGCGCGTTGCCCACGTAACCACCCAAGCGCAGAGTCTGCGACCATTTCTCCTGCGCAACCTCGTCAGCCTCGGCAAGGCGAATCTGGCGGTTGGCCAGGGATGAAGCAGGTAGAGCTGACCTAAATAGATGAAGTGAACGGACAGCCGTTTCCGTTTCACTTCCACGCTGCGCAGAATAGTCTAGCAAACTTTATTAGAGCAAAGGGAAGTTTTGAGTTTGTCAACGCCGTAAGATCGTCGCAGTCAGGAAGGCAGGGTTTGCTCAATCAGTATGTTTCAAAGCAACCAAAAGCATCACGCTAAACAGAAACACACCAATCGCCCACCACCAGAAAAATGCTGAAAAGGAGGATGCGATCAGCAGGCTCATTCCGGTCCCGGCGATAAATACACTTAGACTGCCGACCTGGGGAGAGGCCTGGACCACTTCATACAACCTGCGGCGGTGTAGCCATAAACCATAATACAACCATCCGGTTCCGAGAAGAAGAGGGGCCAGGGCAATCGTGTCTAAAACGGAGAATGCATGCCCGGGGCTGATAGGGAGCAGCACCGGTCCTTCCCAC
>JBFGQG010000399.1:0-3931 GCA_041564295.1 Anaerolineales bacterium
ACCAGATGCCAATCGCTGTGACACACACCGGCAGCCTTCATATTGACCAGCACTTCTCCTGCCTGCGGTTCCTGCAGGTCTAATTCTTCAATTACAAACGGCGTTTCTGGTGCATATAAAACAGCAGCTCTCGTTTTCATCCATATCTCCAAATACGGAATATCGTTTTTTTTGCAGAAAGCTCCCATCTGCCTGCGCGATTATTCTAACGGGTTACCTTTTTTGGGAACGTCCTCATGGGTTTCCTGTTAGAGCCATGCGGAAGCGAGGTTGCATGTATACGCCAGCGCTTTGGTGAAGATCGAACCGCGACGAAAATGATTCTCGTCCTGCACCATGCTGGAGCATGCATCTTGTTCGAAAGCATCCTTCAGCTGCAAGGTGATATTCCTGTCGACGAAGCTCAGACTGCATTCGAAATTACCTCGCAGCGCTTTGCGGTCCATGTTTGCCGATCCGAACAAGACTTCACCATGGTCGTTCCAGGCGACTTTCGCATGCATGTATTTGCCCGTGTACCGTAAGACGCGTCCCCCAGATTTTGCCAGCTTGTGGCCGGCGATCAGGTTAGCATAATCGATTGGGCGAACCCGCGTTTTATCAGACATGAGAACGTGAACGTTTACACCGCGCTCCGCCTGGGACCGGAGAGCGTCGAGGATTTCATGATCAGGTAGAAAGTACCAGTTCCGGATAAATATATCCGTTTCTGCATCCAGGATAATTTTCAAGAAAGCTCGGTGGATGTCCCTTCGTTGTTTAGGAACCGTAAGCCAGATCTGTGCTGAGCCGGCGAAAAGGCGAGAGAGATGCATCTCCGGGAAGGCGCTGCAACCGCTCCCCTTCGAATGGCAGCGGAAAAAATCGTATACATTGTGGAGACTGCGGCCAAGCTTTCCTTCGATAAGGAGGTTTATATCGTCCCATTTCGAATAATAGTCGCCGATATTCGATCCGCCGATGAACGCAATCCGGTCGTCGACGGCACAAATTTTCGCGTGCAGCCGATTGTCCAACCAGAGGCGGTGACCTTTTGGGTTGAACATAATTACGTGGACGCCCATCGCGCGCAGGTCATTGAGCAAGAGCTGGTTGGAGATTATGTTCCCGGGATGGTCGATCAACAACCCAAGCTGATCGACCATTAAGCGGACCTCCACGCCCGCGCTCGCTCGCGCTCCGAGGGCGGAGGCGATCTCGCGAGCCCATTTTCCGTCGTCGAATGTGAAATACATTAAGGATATCTTGCGCTCAGCGCTGTTGAGCGCACAGACTAGATCCGAATAAAAAGTTTCAACGTTCGTGAAAACGGCATAACGGGTCATTGTCTGCTCCTTTTCGAAAATATCATTTTTGCCACCTGTTTTCCACATCTCATTACTGCCCAGGTGCGAAAGAAAACCGCCAAAAAAGCACCCACCGGGCGATGATGGTCCTATTCCATGAACAGGTATTCATTGTTATTTCGATTTTGAAATGGGTTGAGAAACCGTGATGGCTCGAATTTCGATGTTGGCGTCAGAGAAAAAGGTATCTGCATTCTGGTCTATGCGGTAATTGTTGGCGTAAATGATGGCGGTGATACCGGCATTGATCAGCATTTTAGTGCAGCCCAGGCAAGGAAAATGCGTCACGTAGCAGATCGCTCCTTTTGTTGAGATGCCGTGGAGTGCTGCCTGGATGATGGCGTTCGCTTCAGCATGCGTCGTGCGGACACAGTGCCCATCCACCATGAGGTGACCGACGTCATCGCAATGGGGCAGGCCCGCCGGGGAGCCGTTGAAACCAGTCGTCAGGATGCGTTTGTCGCGCACGATGACGGCCCCGACTGCAGCACGATCGCAAGTCGAGCGCGTGGCCACGGTGGCAGCAATGTTCATGAAATATTCGTCCCAATCCGGTCGCATTTGTGCTCCTCCTGTTCCTGACGCGATGGAAAATTATACAATAATGCCGGAAGGCAGATAAAGAAAACGCCTGGCTCTTTTCTTAGAGCCAGGCGTTCAATTCATGATGGTGGTTTGTCGATTACTCGATCCGGGGAACGAACCAGAAGGCGTTCGCTTCGGAAGCTTTTCCTCCGGTGACCTCCACACTCAGGCTGAATGTCACGTTCTGACCGGCGAGGCTGGAAAGGTCGATGTCGATTTCGGTGACCTTTTCATCATAGATTTCGTGCCAGGTCCCGAGATTTTTAATCGGACCGCCGTCGACCTGGTAATCAAGGAAGAAGGTCACATTGCAGTTTTTGTTGCCGTTCAGACAACCGACCCAAGCTTTGAAATGGTTGCCGTCGGAAATCTTTACGGCCGGGTACTTCCCTGTAATCCAGCCGTTCTCCGCTCGGAAGGGCGTTGTCCACAGTGCTGGTTCATCCTCTTTCCGGTTTTCGAGGTTGGGGTTGCTCAGGTGGACCACAAAACCATTCGAATCGCCGGATTTTCCAGGGCAGGGCAGCGTTCCGACATTGCTTTTCCATACAGCCGAGCAGAAATTCGCAGCAAAGTCGAACACGAAACCTGTATTGATATTGATGACGTCGATATCAACCCAGACCGGATTGGACTGGTCCTTTCCGATGCCGAAGAGCGTGCCGTTATCCGCTTTCAACTTCCAAAAGCCGCGATAATCACCGGGTTTTCCAGGTGAGGTCAGCGCCACGGAGACATCTACCGTTTCGCCCGGGCGGACGCGCTGCGGCAGGTCACCGATCGTCGCGCCCATCTTATCGCCACTGACGTGGACGATGTCGAAACTCGAAGCCCATGTGCAGGAGCCGATGTTCTTGATCCGCCAGGTCTTCGTAAAGGGAACGTTCGGTGCGAAGACGGTGCCGTCAGGGACTGTCACGTCGTTGACGAAACTGGCCCAGTAGCATGGCAGGGCGACGTCAACGGTAACCCAGACCGGTTTGTTCCGTGAATCACCAAGACCGAAGATTTCACCGGCGGCGTTGCGCAGCAGCCAGTACCCGGTATAGGTGCCGTCTGCCTCGGGAGCTTTCATCGAGATGGAGACATCTATTGTTTCGCCGGGGCGGACGTTGCCGGAAAGTGCTTTTGTATTTGCCGCGCCCAGGGCGTTGCCTGAACTGAACACGAGGGTATAGCTGGTCGTCCATGTGCAGGAGCCGATGTTCTTGATCCGCCAGGTTTTTACAAATTCCTCTCCGGGGATTAAATCGGTGCCGTCAGGGATCGTCACATCCGAGACGAAAGCTGCTGCATCACAGGGGATCGGTACGCTCGTTGGGGCAGGCGTGTTGGTGACCGTTGGGACAGGCGTTTGAGTCGGCAGTGCAGTCGGGACCGCTGTCGCCGGCAGGTCTGTAGGCGTGGCCTGAGGGGTATTTGTAATGAAAATCACTATAGGCGTGGCTGTCGGAAAAGTAATTGGGGGCTGCGTTTCCGTAAAATCAGGCACCGGTTGGTTGCCTCGATCGAAAATAAACGGCAGACTTACAATCGCGACCCCGCCGGCGATGACGACGAACAGCAGCGCAGCGGCAGCGATGATGAGGTATTTTGTCTTGATCATGATAGTTCTCCTTGCGTCCTTCGACTTCTTTTATTTGCTCTCATCATAAGGTTTCATTGTTCCGGGGGTTTGCAGGATCGGTTACCATCACGTAACTTCCTGCAACCGTTTCGAAACATGCATGGCTGTCAATTCAGGCTGACCTGCCGGGAACTCGTGGCCTTCGAGCGCGCCGTCATGCGGTCTGGATGAAATTCAACCAAACTAATAACGAAACCTGCCGGAAATTAGTTCCAGTTTTGGCGATCGTTAATCAACAGATTAAACGGAAACGACGCCGAAAGTAACTACCGGCGCCGCCCAATAGGGTTGTATTCGAATCTTGAGCTAATGCTTTGTGCGTCCCAAAGATGCAGCCAGGACCCCGGTAAGCACAACTATCCCACCGATCAAC
>JBFGQG010000400.1:0-3929 GCA_041564295.1 Anaerolineales bacterium
ATGAAGCCGTGGCCTGAAAAACCGCCGACAACGAAGAAGCCGTCCACCGGCGTTTTGCCGTAAATCGGGTGTTTGTCCGGTGTGTTCTCGTACAACCCGGCCCAATGTGAAGCCATCCCGGCTTTCTCGAGCAGGGGCAGGCGTTCGATTGCCGCTTCCATGGCGATCAACTCCCAATCCGGATCGACGGATTGGTCGAAACTGGAGGGTTCGTGGGGGTTTGACATCCCGGTTAACAATCCCTCTCCTTCGCGGTGAAAATAAAGCGAACGTTCGAAGTCGATGACGAATGGGAAATCGGATGGGATCTCCGGGAGGGGTGAGGTTGTAAGAATCTGGCGGCGCACGGCCTCTATCGGCAGATTAACGCCGGCCATTTGACCAATAAGGCCTGCCCAGGGGCCTGCAGCGTTGACGACTGTTCCGGTTGCGATCGCGCCTTGATCCGTCAGGACTTTGCGCACCTCGGCGCCTTGCGTATCAATTCCAATCACTTCGACCCCAGTCAATGCCTGCACCCCAAGTCGCGCTGCCGCACCCATGTACGCCATGACGACGCTGTTCGGATCCGCCAGCCCGTCGAGGTGGCAATACGATCCTCCTAGGACGTCATCAAGCGCCATAATTGGGACGCGGCGCCTCACTTCGTCGCCGGTCAACCACACCGAGGGGATACCCAGGCTGTTTTGCAGGGCGATGTTGCGTTTGAAAACTTCAGCGCCGGCTTCTCTTGTCAGGAACATCAAGTAACCGCACTGCCTGTAATCTGCCGGCTGGCCGGTCTCTTCTTCGAGGCGTTCGAGCATGGGCAGACTTTCTTTAGACAACCGAATATTGACTTCCGTGGCAAACTGGTAACGCACCCCTCCAGCGCATCGGCCAGTTGCTCCCTGTCCAAAAAATGCTTCCTTTTCGAGGAGGACGATGTTTTTCTCTCCGCGAAGAGCGAGATGGTAGGCTGTGCTCGCGCCCATCACGCCCCCGCCGATGATGACGATGTTTGCAGTTTCTGGTAGAGGCATTCTTAGAGCAGGTCCGGGTTAAGTGTATAGGTGCCCATGTGTGTAGCTTTTCCGAGTACGTGGCCTTCGATGGCCTTCTTCGCGTCTGCGCCGGTGAACGCACCGGCAAGGCCGAGAGTTTCAATATCCAGGGCATAGATTGTATAGTAATAGCGGTGGATGATCTCGTCGTTCCATGGCGGGCAGGGTCCGTCGTATCCGCCGTAATTACCGCCCATATCAGCATCGCCGGCGAACCAGCCGGTGTAATCGTTGATGCCGCGCAGACCATACCTGGTCTGCCCGAGTGGTTTGCCTTTCGCAGTGACGCTGTTCGAATCTCCACCTTCCGGGATCTCACGGAGCGCGGCAGGTATGTCCACCAGGACGAAATGATAAAAATCTACCCGGGGAAGTTCAGCAGGGACTGTACGGCCTTCCTGGTTAACGTCATCGCCTCTGGATGGAACATCGACGTCGACGACGAGCAGGGCGAAGGATTTCGTGCCTTCCGGCACATCAGACCAGCGTACCAGGGGGTTGATGTTGGACGAGAGCGAGACGTGACCGATATCGGCCGGGATGCAAAACGCATTTTCCCCGGGTATCGGACTGCCGTCTTTAAAAGCAGGTATCTCGATATTCATGCGGAGTCTCCTTTCTGAAATTGTCGTAAGATTTGAACATGCGCTTTTTATGGTGTAACCCGGTTATCGCCATATCCTCCCCTTGATGACGGAACCCTTTCACATTCAATGTATGGATTATTTTACCAATGAACTTCCGTCCCTAACCCGAGTTCGCGGGCAGTCTGCAATGCCAGGGTTGCGGCAGCGGCGTCCTGCACTGCCACTCCGACAGATTTAAAATAAGTAACCTGGTCCGGGAATGTCCTTCCGGAGTGTTTTCCGAGAACCAGGTCCCCGATTTCAATAATTTCGCTTTCGTCCAGGAGTCCGGATTTGACGGCCCTGATCACCTCGCCGGCTTCTGCAGCACAGGCTGCACGCGAATCGACAGTTACCAGAGATCTGGCAACCGTTTCCGGTGGAATTTCGACCATGTCAGGCGTATACGAACCAACACCGTTAATATGGGTGCCTGGAGCGATATTCGCGTCCCTGAACACCGGTTGGTGAGCATTCGTTGCAGCGCAGACCACGTGAGCGCCTTCGATGGCCTCAGATGGTGAGCCTGCCTGGACCAGCCTGGCCTCAATTTTTGGCTGCATTTCAGTCACAAACCGGGCGGTGTTTTCCGGGTTGGTGCTGTAGATGCGTGCTTCTTCGATCGGACGCACCGTGCAGACCGCCTCTAACTGCGTGCGCGCTTGCGGCCCGGATCCGAATATGGCTGCGATACTGCTGTTGGGAAGTGCTAACAGGTCAGTTGCAGCACCGGCGCCTGCTCCGGTCCGTATCGCGGTCAACGTACCGCCTTCGATCAAGGCAAGCATCCGGCCGGTAACCGGGTCCATGACGAGGACAGCGGCGTGAATGAACGGCAGGCTCTTCCTCGGATTGTCCGGAAAGAGGGTGACGATCTTGACGGCGAGTGCGTCTCCATCGTTAGTGGGTACGAAAGCCGGCATGAAAAGTGCAGCAGCCTGACGGCTGTCAATAGGGAGGCTGGTACGGAGCGGGACTACGGCCAGACCGGCAGAAAGCGACGCGTATGCTGACTTCATTGCCTCGATCGTGCTGCGCATAGGCAATGCTTTCATCACCTCATCTGCATTCATTATAAGCATCTGCCAACTCCATAAAAAAAGGTTGCAGTCAGTCGTTCATCGAACCACTCACCTGCAACCTTTTGTTTGCGACCAATCTGTCCTGACCTGCTCTTTTTTTAGTGCGGGTCAATCGATCCCGAGATAAGCCTTCTGGACCATCTCGTTTTTCTGTAATTCAGCCGCAGAATCAGCCAGCACGATCTGACCTGTCTGCAGCACGTAGCCGCGATGGGCGATCTGGAGCGCCATGGTAGCGTTTTGCTCGACAAGGAGGACAGTCGTCCCCTTGGTGTTAATCGTTTGTATAGCCTCGAAGATGCTCTCCACCAGGATGGGAGCGAGACCCATGGATGGTTCGTCCATCAAGATCAGCCGGGGGTTTGCCATGATCGCCCGGGCTGTTGCGAGCATCTGCTGCTCGCCGCCGGAAAGCGTGCCTGCGACCTGGCTGCGGCGTTCGTACAATCTCGGAAAGAGCTCGAAAACGTATTCGAAATCTTCCTTGATTCCATTTTTGTCTGTGCGGCTGTACGCACCCATCTCGAGGTTCTCCACGACAGTCAGTTTGGCGAAGACCCCACGCCCTTCCGGCACCATGGCGACACCCTTGTACACCACATCATGTGCCGGCAGTGTCGAGATGTCTTCCCCGTTCAGGATCACATTACCGACGCGTGGTTTGAGCAGACCGCTGATCGTGCGAAGCGTGGTAGATTTTCCGGCGCCGTTGGCGCCGATCAGGGTCACGATCTCACCTTGTTCGACTGTAATTGAGACGCCTTTCAAAGCATGGATGTTTCCGTAGTAGGTATGAATGTCGTTGACTTCTAGCATTGTCATTAAGAATTCCTCTTTTCGCCGTTTTAAGCTGTCGCGTGCTGGGCGCCCGATTCTCCGGCAGCACCGCGGCCCAGGTAAGCCTCAATCACGCGTGGATTCCCCTGGATTTCCTTGGGAGTCCCTTCGGCGATTTTCTGACCGAAGTCCATTACCGTGATCTCTTCACTGATCCCCATGACCACGCGCATGTCGTGCTCGATCAGCAAGATCGTTATTCCGAGTTCATCGCGCAGGTTACGGAAGAAATCTGTCATTTCACCGGTTTCGTTCGGGTTCATACCCGCTGTCGGTTCGTCCAGCAAAAGAAGCTTGGGTTTATTTGCAAGCGCTCGGGCGATTTCAAGCCTGCGCTGGGC
>JBFGQG010000401.1:0-3925 GCA_041564295.1 Anaerolineales bacterium
AGTGCAAAAGCATCTGTTCCCGAATGCCGGGGCAGCGGTTCGAGCTGCGTGCTCATTTCGAGCCTGTCAGCAGCTGCTTTGATGGCCTTGTGGACTCCCGGGTGGATGTTTGGTCCCAATCCGAGCACCGGTCCGTCACCCAGGCCAAATGCTTTCTCGTTCGGAGTGCCGGGACCCTTGCCGAATGTGACATCGATTGCGATTGCCAGCTCCGGCTGAAGATCAAACGCGGATGTCGCTGCACCCGCCATTGTCTCTTCCTCCTGGACCGTGGCAACAGCCCAGACATCCCATGCATGCGAGCGGGTCTGCAAGACGTCGAGCGCATGCGTCAATGCTGCAACTGAAGTGCGGTTGTCAAGGGAATGCCCGGCGAGGAACTGTTTGCCCATTTCAAACGGCTCAGTCGCGAAGGAAACCTGGTCTCCGATCCGGATGAGGTCGTTGACTTTGCGCACCGGAAGTCCCGTATCGATCAGCAGGTTCTCCAGCGAGATAGATCCGGATTGGTTGTCCGGCGGAAGAAGCCAGGACGGGGGTTCGATGATAATGCCCGGTACCGATTCGCGCCCGTGGACGGTGACTGGTTGGCCAGCGAGGACACGAGGGTCTATGCCGCCGATTTCAGTCACGTATAGAAACCCGTCGACAATGCGACTGACCATCAGGCCGATCGCGTCCATGTGGGTGGCGATGAGAATACCTGGTCTCGGTTCCGCCCCGTCACCTCGCTTTAAGGCGTGCAGGCTGCCGAGCCGGCTCATCGTGATTTCATCCGTGAGTGGTCGCCAGGCTTCTTCAATGACCTGTCGGACCGGCGCTTCGTAGCCGGAAAGGCCCGAAACAGAGATCATTTTCTTAAGGAATTGTTGAATATCGGTCATGGAGTCGTTGTTTGTGTCCCCGTAGGTGTGGGAGTGGATGTGCCTGTGGGCGTCGCAGTTGCACTGGGCGTAGGCGACGCGGACGGCGTTTTTGTCGGTGGAACGGACGTGTTCGTTGCTGTGGGCGGTGGGGGGGTCCTGGTGGCAGTCGGCGGAACGGGCGTCCTCGTTGCCGTCGGTAGTGGTGTGGGAGTGGTCGTCGCGGTGGGCGGCAGGGGCGTCTGGGTCGGGACTGGCGTTTCCGTTTCGGTGGGCGTTTCGGTAGGCGTTTCGGTAGGCGTTTCGGTGGGGGTCTGCGAGGCAGTCGAAGTGGGAGTCGGCGTGAGTGTTGTTGTGGGAGTTTGTGACGGCGGTGGCGTGTCGGTTGGCGGGCGCGGCGTGTTGGTTTCCGTCGGCAGGATGACGAAACGCGTCGGTGTAACGGAGGGCGTCGGATCGCGTTGCACTCGGGAATTAACGTTGACCAGAATCAGCCCCACACAATAAAAAGGAATAGTTCCGAGGGTGATGAGTATTAGAATATAGCGTATCCGCAAGCGAAGTGGTGAGTCTGGTTGCATCAGTTATCAGACCGTTGTCTGGCGTGGTCAGTTGATGATAACATCAAGAGAGAGGTGAGGCAAGCTGGTTAGTTCATTGGTTGGTTTATTGGTTCTTTCGTTTTTTGGCCAGGTGGTAATCTGGTTTTAAGGAAGGTCTGCTTCGGCTCCACTTCCAGTTATACGAACCAACGAGCCAGGCAGCTACCAAGATATCTGACAAAGGGATTTGAATCCTGTATGATGACCTATCGCATCTACCTTTCCCCCCATCTGGACGACGTTGTATTTTCTTGCGGGGGATTGATCCGCGACCAGGCGGACGCCGGGGACCGCGTAGAAATCTGGACGATTTGTGCGGGTGATATTCCCGACGGAGAGATCTCTCCGTTTGCCCAATCACTGCACGACCGTTGGCGTTTGGGCCGGGAGGCCGTTTCGCACCGGCGGGAGGAGGATTTGCGCGCCTGTGAGATTGTCGGCGCGTCGTTCCGCCACTTCGACCTCCCGGACTGCATTTACCGTAAGGACCCTGTCTCGGGTGAATTTTTTTACACTGGCGAGGAGGGGATTTTCGGTGAACTCGCGGAGCTTGAAGCTGACCACCTCGCCCCTGCGCTGGCGCGCTCCTGGGCGGCAAAAATGCCTGCAGGTGCGCAGGTCGTCAGCCCGCTGGGGCTTGGTGGTCACGTCGACCACCGGCTCGTGCGATTGGCGGCTGACCAGCTTGCGAGACCTGTGAAGTATTATGCCGATACGCCTTACGCCTTCGCCTGGGAGGCGGTGATCCCGGATTTGCTGCCGGAAAATACAGATATGACGGTCTTTCCTGTAAGCGAAAAGGGCATGAGTGCCTGGATAAACGGGAACGCGGCGTATTCGTCCCAGGTCAGCACCTTCTGGGAAAGCCAGGAAGAGATGGAGGAGCTGTTCAGGGGTTATGCAGGGCGGAACGGTGGGGTGCGATTATGGGAGCGAAAGGGGTGAGCCCCTGCCGGGATTCGAACCCGGATCTCGAACTTAGGAGGTTCTTGCACTATCCTTTGTGCTACAGGGGCCTGAAATGCCGGCGACGAGATTATAGCATACCGGAGCAGTGGCTGAAAATGATCCGGCGAAATTACGAGGATGATCTGATTGAATATTGAAACTGTTCACTACTACGAATGGCCGAATTGCATGCGCCTGGAGACGCCATCGCTCGAGGTCGTCGTCGCGCAGGACTTCGGCCCGCGCATAGTGCACCTCAGCCTGCCGCAGGAAAAAAACGTGTTCTGGACCGGTGTGGGCGAAGGAAGGGATACGCCGTTCGGGCGCTGGAACATCTTCGGCGGCCACCGGTTGTGGGTTGCGCCGGAATCTTTCCCGGAAACCTACCATCCGGATGATCGTCCTGTTCGAATAGAACCGGTCCCCGGCGGCGTTCGACTCACCGGAGAAACAGAGGCCGGGACAGGCCTGCAAAAATCGATCGAAGTAAGCCCGTCAGAAAAAGAGCCGAGAGTCTTCGTCCGGCACTTTATCCGGAACAACACTGAGAAACCAATCGAGTTAGCGCCCTGGGCCCTATCTGTCATGGCGCAGGGTGGGACTGCGGTCCTTCCCCTTCTCCCAGGCGGCGCTGATTCAAACGGCCTGATGCCAACACACACCGTGTCTATCTGGCCATACAGCGACCCTGCCGACCCAAGGTGGAAATGGTCGCAGCGCCACCTCCTTCTACGGCAGGACCCGGCGCTATCCGCCCCGCAGAAAGTCGGTGTCAGCGGACAGGAAGGTTGGGCGGCTTATATTAACGGTGGAACAACTTTCTTCAAGACCTACACCTACGAACATGGAAGAGCTTACCCGGACGGAAATGTTTCACTGGAGGTTTATGCGGACCACCGCTTCCTGGAAGTGGAGAGTCTCGGCCCGCTGCGGACGGTCGCGCCGGGTGAGGAAGCTGTTTGGGATGAGGTGTGGGGCTTGGTGACGGGGATTGACCTGCTGCTTAAAGAAACAGAGGTGCGTAAACATTTGAATCTTCAGGTACAGGCTTTACGAGAGACGTTTGGGTCCGGTTAGGTCGAACGGAGTTGAGCGATGAAAAATATTGGCCCAGTCTCCCGGCGATGGCTGGCTGAAATCGGAATTTATACAATGAAAGATCTGAAAACGGCCGGATCGATTGTGACATATAAAATGCTCAAGGAGAGATACCCGAAAAAAGTGAGCCTGAATTTGCTGTGGGGGCTTGAGGCCGCGATACGCGATATCGATTGGCGCGACTTGACTGAATTGGACAAGGAAGCGCTTAAACGGGAACTCGAGTGAATAAATACCGTAAAGCCGCTGCAGGATGAGCATTACGTAAGCCGACCGGATCAGGCTGCGGTGCCTGATCATTGCGTCTTTTTCATGTTCCCTGACAGCAGGGAACTTGACATCGCTAGTGCCCTCATGTACAATCCACAGACCCAAATCCAGGGCCTGTAGCGCAGTTGGGAGCGCGCTTCAATC
>JBFGQG010000402.1:0-3908 GCA_041564295.1 Anaerolineales bacterium
GAAGTCAAAGCCGGGATCTTCCAGTTCCAGTCCCAGCGCATATTTCCAGTCAATGCGTCCGCGTACCGCTTCAGCTGCCTGGCGATCGGTCAGGTTTTCTGCATACTGCATCACCGTCACCATCGCCAGCCTTCCCGGACTGACAGCCGGTTGCCCGTGGCTAGGATACAGTTCTGCAAAGTCCTGGTCTTTGAATAGCGGGCCGAAGACATCCCGCATTTTCATGTTGCGATTGCCCTTTGGAAAGGCCGCTTTGGCAGTTTTGACGGTCCCTTCAGGGATCTCAAATTCGTTTTCGGCTTTGAGCATGGCTGTCTCCCTTATTGCTTTTTGTTCCGATTATAGCCATGCTGCCCCTTTTTTCGACTTCGCCAACAGGATCGGATTTGAAAGGACATTGGACTTTCCGCTCAATCCGTATTCTCTCCATTCTGATTTTCCAGGTAGAAATCAGCAGCCTGCAAAGTGCTTCCCGTCACGTAGTTGTAGGACTCGACGATCAGTTGAAAAATAATTTCCAGCTCCGCCATGGATTGCGGTGTGTAAAGCATAACGAATCCGTCCCAGCCATCCCGTTGATCTGCCCAGGGATGCCGCTCTCCCCAGCCGGTTTCCTGGACTTCAAGCGCACGTTCAAAGGGTAATGGAGCGTGCAAGCTGCCGTCGGTATGGATATGGGCAAACTCGCGCCCGGCCACAATGGCTTGCGGATGAATGACAGGAATGCTTTCATCCAGCCACATCCCGCGCGCGCCAGGAAGAGAAACGATCGTGTCCCGGTTCAGAACGCCAGGCAGGGAATAAGCCAGCCTGAATAATTCTTCATTGACTTCAGGAACCGGGTCGACACCGATTTGTGTGTGCGGCACGGTGCCGGTTGTGCGCGTACGTGGGCCGGGCCGCTCTGGCAGAGATGGGATTTCAGATTCGGAATTCGACACAGTTTGCTCCTCGATTGGGGTGGGTGGAGGCGATTGGCAACTGATCAACATGAACAGCATGGTTCCGGCGATGAAAATAAAAACTAAGGGTCTCATGGATAATTCAACCTCCAGGAAATATGGTTGGTCTGGTAACTTGTTCTAAAAAGAGCAGCACTTCATCAGCCGATTGCGCAGGGATATCGCTTGCAGCCTGTTCGATCGAATGATTGCAATGCAGATTTACCTCCATCGGCGGAAATTCCGGGCAGTTCGTCTGAGAATTTAACTCGTCCATATGTCAAACTTCTGATTGAGAGCTTGCATGAAGGCCTCATCTGCAAATCGCTCATCGCTCAAGGTCTTCATGTGTGCCAGATAATCCTCAAAGCCCGCCGGGCTGAAGACACTCAGCATTCTGGCGCCGTTTTCGCTTTTCGCTTCGTGCCAAATATTCGGGGGAACATTGACGGTGGTTCCGGCTGCGGCGACAATCGTCTCATTATCAAAAATCAGCGTGACCTCACCTTCAAGGACGTAGAAAATTTCTGTCATCTTCTTATGGTGATGGCGGCCCAGATGAAAGCCCGGCTTCAATGTGTCTTCCACCATTGACACTCGTCTTTCGGAAAACCGGCCGATCGTTTTGACGAATATATGGTCGCTTGACCATTCATATTCAATCCCTTTCCCGGGCGGGATAATTTCCTGCTTCATGCGTTCTCCTTTTCTACACCGCCTCAGTTGAGCTATTGTGACAGCACATACTCTACCATCCGCTGGCAATTGGCTGGCGTTCGATCTGCAAGGTTATCCAGTATCCCTTCCCACTGGGCGATTGTCTTATCCACACATGCCTGAACAACCTCGTTTGCAGGAAGTGTCTCAACCGCTTCCTGGACGATCTCCTGCATCGACAGAATCAGGGCTTGATTAGTTTCCAGATGCGTTTTTGTCGCCAGGATTCCGGTATGACCCGGGATCATGACGTTGAAGTCGAACTCAATGATCAGGGTGTCGTGTGCTGCCAGGTGTGCGCCCAGGTCGATCGTAATTCCAAAGCCGGCGAAAGGTGCGGACCCCGGGTGAAATAAATCCACGACCATGGCCACCTTTTGCCTGGGTGCAAAAATGACAATATCACCTTTGGAATGGTATGTGCCGATATAGGACAACGTCAACACTTGATTGCCAACTTCCAGGGTGTAGGTGTCCTCGAACGTGATCGTTGGTGCTGGAACGCCTGAGAGCAAAGCGATCGTATCCTGGTGGGCGATGTACTCAATGTCTGGCGGGAACATTCCCGCGGCCCCTATGTGATCCGGATGCGCGTGTGAATAGATCACATGGGTGACAGGCTCATCGGTTACTTCCTGGATCGCCTGGAGATAGGATTGTCCCATCGGCTGGGGGGCATCGATGACAATCACGCCTTCTCCCGTCGTGATGAACATGGTTTGATAGCCGGAACCGGAGAGCCAGTAGATACCGTCCGCAATTTCATCCACGAAATAACCCTTGGCAGGGTCGACAACGGGGGGCTGGCGGGTATAGCCTTCCGTTTGGGGAAATTCATCATTTGCATTTTCTGTGTCGGGAGGTGTTTCGGTCACGCGGATCTGGACTGTTTCGGTCTGTTCCGGCGTGTTTGCACAGGCGGCTAAAACGGCCCATACGTATATCAATACAAGGTTTACTCTTCTCGATTTAAACATAACGGTCCTTTCGAAATTGAGGGCACTTTACTGGATCAGAGGGCGCAAAGAGCTGAGGGGCAATTCCCTCAAGCTCTCTGTGCGCTGGCCCTGATCGGACGATTTCAGCTATAGCGGTCGCTTTCAGGTTGTGAAATCCCATGTTTCGACAGCCTGCCGCTGTTCACTCGAATGCATTACTGCTGAATATCATAAACGGTGATGACCATCGTTTCCGCATCCAGGAAAGCCATAAACGCCTCAACGCCCGGTGCCTCTCCGAACTTCTCGATCGAGGCGGCACTGTTGGCGGCCGGTTCCCAGTGTATGACGATCATCCATTCGCCATCCTCTGTTACGCCTACTTCACGGGCAATAAAGCCCGGTTGTTGCGCCAGGTATTTCTCTTCAAGCGTTAGATTGGCGACCATAAAGCCTTCCACGTCGGCACCATCCAGCAACCTGACCGTGATCACTTCGGTAACACCTGCGCCCGGGAAGGTGACCTGGCCGCTCGTGCTGCTGAGCAGGTCATACTGCTTGATCACCATGGTTTCAGGATTGATGTTGCTCATGAATGCTTCCAGGCCCGGTGCTTCGCCAAACCCGGCAATAGAGGCATCACTATCTGCTTTACTTTCCCAATGGATGGAAAGCCGGACGACGCCATCTACGCTCATAGCTGTTTCCCTGGCGAGAAAACCCTGCTGTTGTGAAGCATACTGCTCCTTGATGACCTGATCGGTGGCCAAGAACGCTTCGACCGTGGCCCCTTCGGCCAGCTCAACCGTAATGACTTCAATGATACCCATGGCGGAACCTCCTTCTTCATCTGGCGGAAACAGGAAAGGTAATACAAAATCAATCGCAGCAGTCATGCCCAGGTCGGGGAACGCTTCGATCAGACCAGCTTTGAACGCCTCCCCGGAATCCACTGTGCCCAGCAGCTCTCCGGCTTCGGTCAGCCAGGCGATGTTTTGTGCATACAGATCGGGCCCACCCGGAACACCATGTCCGGCTAACACAACCGGATAATCGGTACTCTGGGCTTGCAAAGCCGTCAAGGCTTCGATCCAGATTGGAGGTGGGCCGGCCAGGATCAGGTGCGCGCCGCTGTACACAATGTCACCGACGGCAACAATGCCGTACTCCGGCACTTTGATCACAGCATGGAGCGGCACCCAGGACACGTTTGCCATATCGGTTTCGGTGCCCGAGCAGGTGCAGACGTTCTCGGACGGGACCAGGTCAACCCTGGTCGGCAACCTGGACTGGACGGTCGACTACGACATCA
>JBFGQG010000403.1:0-3905 GCA_041564295.1 Anaerolineales bacterium
GGATCTTCACATTGATGCTCGCCGGCCTGGGTATCCAGAGTTCTCTGATGGCTTTCATCCGCGAGCGTGAGGAGACGATCGCCGTTCTCCGCACGTTTGGTGCGACAGGCCGCTTCATCATGTTGCAGTTTTTCGGCGTCGCACACTCGCTCGGTGTGATTGGGACCCTTATCGGCCTTTTCCTCAGCCTGGTGCTCCAGCTGGCATTTCCATATCTCTTTGGCCCCTTCCTGCCGCCGCAGGTAGAGTTCATTTTTTCTTTCCGGGCAATGATTGAAGGGATTTTGCTGGGATTGATGGTCGTTACGGTGTTCACATTCTTGCCGATCTATCGCCTGCAGGGCTTGAAGCCGCGCTTCATTTTTCGAAAAGAGTCGGGAATTTCCGCTTCACCGCGTGTTGAGGGCTTCGCACAGGGACTTATTCTAATTTTCCTTACGGCGATGACTTACCGATACCTCCAGAACCCGGTCCGAACCGCATATTTTGCCGTTGGGATCGTGACATTAGTGCTGATCGTTGCTGTTTTGGGACGGGGCTTACTCAAATCGCTCCAGAATCGAACATTGAGGTTGCTGGATGCTCGCCAGGCCCTGCGCGGCCTGTTTCGTCCCAGAAATGCAACGTTGGCGATCATCGTTACTTTGAGCACTTCGCTGGCCGTGCTGTTTACAATCTACCTCGTTGAGCGAAATCTGGACGCCTCCTTTGTTGAAGCTTATCCGGAAGATGCCCCGAACCTATTCCTTCTAGATATTCAACCGGACCAGCGGGATGGCGTTGAGGCCTTTGTCGGTGTGGAAACAGCGTTCATCCCGCTGGTCTCCGCCCGGATCAGGGCGATCAACGGCGAGGCGCTGCCGGAAAGTGGCGTTGAGGAATCGAGTTTTGACCGGGGTCGTGATCCTGATGCTCCACCCGACCTCGGCGGAAACTTTTCACTGACATACCGGGAGTATTTGGAGGAGAATGAACGCCTGGTAGGAAGTCAGAACCTGTTTGAAAATGCCGAACCGGGAATAGCGCAGGTCTCGATTCTTGAATCACTGCTGCAGGCTTATCCGTTTAAGGTCGGCGATCAGATTACATTCGATATCCAGGGCGTCCCGCTTGAAGCGCAGGTGACCAGCATCCGGCGGGTGCAGCGCGCTGAGGATGACTTCACACCGCTGTTTTCTTTTGTGTTTCGCGAACAGGACCTCCTGCTTGCCCCGCAGACTATCGTCACCGCGGTGCTGGTTGCCAGGGAAATGGTGCCGCATTTTCAGAACCAATTGATCAAAATGTTTCCGAATATTACCGTGATCGATATCAGCGCCACCATCGACTCATTGGCGTCTCTCGTCGGCGACATCACATCTATCATTCGCTTTTTCACTTCGTTCAGCCTGATCGCAGGCTTGCTGATTATCATCAGCTCGGTTCTGGCGACGCGCTTTGCGAGGATCCAGGAGTCGGTCTATTTCAAAGTTCTGGGTGCCAGGCGTGTTTTTATCCTGCGGGTGTTCGCTCTGGAAAATGTGTTTCTTGGACTGTTGAGTGCAGTTCTTGCCCTGGCACTTTCACATATCGCTGCCTGGTTGCTGATGACGCAGGTGTTCGAGATGGAGTACAGGCTCTTCCTGGGTTCAAGCATCCTTGTAATGCTTGGGACCGTAATATTGGTGACAATCGTCGGATTACTGGCATCAGTTTCGATCCTGCAAAAAAAACCAGTCACGTTCATGCGTGAACAGACAGTGGAGTAAACATGAAAACCAGATGGGTAGTTGGTGCAGTGGTCATTATTCTGGCGGCTTGTGGATCGGGCGAGGAGTCCGCTCAGATACCGACGCAATCACCAGATCCTTTTGCCGAGGAGACCCCAACAGCTTCCGGATTGACAATCCTCGCATTCGGTGACAGCCTGACGGCGGGCTTTGGTGTTGAACCGGACGAGAGTTACCCGGCTCAACTGCAAGCCAAACTTCGAGCTGACGGATACAGCGTTGATGTGATTAATGGCGGGATAAGCGGGGATACATCCGCTGCAGCTTTGACGCGCGTTGATTGGTTGCTCAACACGAAACCGGATATCGTGATTGTTGAGATTGGCGGTAATGACGCCTTGCGAGGACTGGATCTTACACTGACAAAATCCAACATTGATGAAATTGTGCGCAAATTTACGGAAAGCGGTGCTGTAGTGATCGTTGCCGGCATGCAGATCATCCAGAATCTCGGTGATGAATACGTAAACACATTTGCCGCAATTTACCCGGCAGTGGCGGACAACCACGGGGCAATCCTGATTCCTTTTTTCCTTGAAGGCGTCGCTGCGGATCCGGTCCTGAACCAGCCGGATTTCATTCACCCGAATAGTGCAGGTTACAGTGTCCTGATTGAGCATATCTATCCTTACGTGGTCGAGGCGATCGAGCAGGTTGAAAAAGAGTCTTAGAACTGATAGGGGTTCCAATGAAAATACCGAGGATCTATACAGGGCCTGGTGGAAAAAGCCTGTTCGGCGAGATCGAATTTCCACTGAAAGATGCCGGAAAAATAGGCATGCTGTCTGATGTTGAAGAGGCGACCGGGATCATATTCCGTGAGACCTCAGGAGATTACGACTATGATTGGCATAACACGCCTCGCCGGCAGTATGTGATCATTTTAGAGGGCGGTGTTGACTTTACAGTATCTGGAGGCGAAACACGCCGGTTTTCTGCAGGGGATGTTGTCCTGCTCGAAGACACGACCGGAGATGGGCATCGGAGTAAAGCGGTGGATGGCCAGATGCGGAAATCCATTTTCGTGACGCTGGAGTAATCGTGAGGCCAGTCGGCAGGATTGCCTGTGTGGGGTCGTAGTGGAAAATGCCGGATGCCGGAGGATGATTATAATGATCGCCAAAACCTGAAGGAGTTTTTATATGACGGATATGAAATATACGAACCTCGGCCGGACCGGGTTGAAAGTCAGCAGGCTCTGCCTGGGGACGATGAATTTTGGTCCTCATACGAGTGAAACGGACAGCTTTGCCGTCATGGACAAAGCGCTCGAACTGGGGATCAACTTCTTTGATACAGCCAACGTTTACGGTTGGAAGACGGGGGAAGGTGTGACAGAAAAGATCATCGGCAGATGGTTCGCACAGGGCGGTGGGCGCCGGGATCAGGTCGTTATCGCCACGAAGGTCTATGGACGTATGGGTGAAGGAGTAAACGACCGCCGGTTATCCGCCTACCACATCCGGAAAGCATGCGAAGAAAGCCTGGTCCGCCTCCAGACAGACCACATCGACCTCTACCAGATGCATCATATCGACCGGGAGACGCCCTGGGAAGAGATCTGGCAGGCAATGGAACAGCTCGTCCGAGAAGGCAAGGTGCTGTACGTGGGTTCGTCAAATTTTGCCGGCTGGCAGATTGCCAAGGCACAGTCCGAAGCGCGGCTGCGGAACTTTATGGGCCTGGTTTCCGAGCAAAGCCTTTACAACCTGAACGCGCGCATGATCGAACTGGAAGTCATCCCGGCGTGTCGAGAATTTGGATTGGGGATTATCCCCTGGAGCCCATTGGCGGGCGGGATGCTTGGCGGAGCGCTCCAAAAAATCAAAGATGGGCGCCGTGCATCGGAAGGGCAGCAAAAAAATATCGAAAAACACCGGGACCAACTCGAGGCTTATGAAGCTTTCTGTACGAAGCTCGGCGAACATCCCGCGGATGTCGCCCTGGCCTGGATGCTCCAGAATCCGGACATAACCTCGCCAATTATCGGCCCTCGCACAATGGAGCAATTAACCGGCAGCTTACGGTCGCTGGAAATCGATCTGGGTGAAGAAGAGTTGGTGAAACTGGATGAAATCTGGCCGGGGCCGGGTGGTGAAGCGCCTGAGGCGTATGCCTGGTAGTCGGATGTTGGTA
>JBFGQG010000404.1:0-3896 GCA_041564295.1 Anaerolineales bacterium
ATAAATGATGTTGTTCAGGACGGCGCTTGCCAGGCCTGCAAGTATGCCGGCGGCAAGATAGCGCAACAATCCAGCCGTTCTTCCTGCCGCAGGGTCCCTTTTAATATCTGTCATTCTTTCCCGCCGGCATCATGACCCGAAATGGCCTGATTCAGAATATTAATAAACTTATCGGTGGGCACCCGGTGGACGCGTGCAGCCCATTCAACGGTAAGTGCTTTGGTGAGCATTTTTCTGAAGGAATACCGCGCGACTCGCCTGACGCCAAACACTTCCATGAGTGGAGCAATATCACCATATTCTTCCAGGATTTCAGATACGCGTGTGTTTTTTGTGATTTCCAGGGCAATCTCCTTGAAAAGTACGCGGGTAAGTTCTTTCAGGATCGTAGTCCCATTATACATTCACGAAGCGAAGTTCCTTTGCATGCGCCAGTTAAATGCGTTGAATCTATTAATACACTCATCGTGTTATTAAAAATATTCGACAAATGAAAAAGAACCCGGTGGTATTACCCGGGTTCCTCTCAAAACTCAGAAGGAGCTTTGTGTTAATCAGCGTTTTTACCTTCTGAAACGTGCCATAGCCACTCAGTTCGAGCCGCAAACCTCTCCAACCCAATCCATTAGCACGGGATGGGTAATGCTCGTCACACAGAAGGTCACCGAAACACCGCCCTTCTTAGAGCCCACAGTGTTGATGACTGTCGTACCAGTGGCATCGGTTGGCGGTCCTGAAACACCGGGCTCGTTGAAAGACCCGGAGAAATTGCCGGTCACCACGGCGCCTTCCACGAGGCCGCCCTGGTCATCCACCACGACGACGGTCGCCTGGCCGCGTTTCTGTCCCTGTCCGATGCTGATGGTCGTGACAGAGATGGAACCCACGTCAACGGACGTTGGGCCCGTATCCGGGAGCGTGGATGCCGAAGCGGTGTTGGAGTAGTTCGAACTGCCGCTGGTATTGAAAGCGCGCACCCGATACCAGTACGTCGTATCAGGGTCCAGACCGGTATCACTGAATGTGCTGGTGTTGGCGCCCACCGTGGCAGCGCTTTCGAAATTGGCGCCGTCAAGGGAGCGCTCGATTTCAAAGCCATTTTCATCGCTGGAATTGTCGAGCCAGTTCAGTTCGATGGCCGAACTCGAGACCGAGACCGCATCCAACCCGCTGGGTGCCGCGGGCGGATCCGCTGACAGGGGGTAATAAGCGCTGTAACCCTGCCCACCAGGAAAAACAGGCGGTGGGGAACCACCGACGACGTCCATCCAGGTCATGGCTCCCTGATCTTCATGATCCAGGATGTGGCAGTGCATGATCGTGCGACCTGAGTAAGGACTGCTGGTCGCAGCATTCAGGTCGAAGCGTACCGCGCAGTTGCCTGCCATGGTGTCGTAATATTCCCCTGCTTCGAAATCACCTCCACAGCCTGCCAGAGCCTGGAAGTGATAGACGTGCAGGTGGAAGGGGTGGTTGCCGGCGCCTTTGATCGACCACTCCTGGATCGAATCGGCATTCAACGTAAAAGTCGGCGTGTTTATGTCGAACTTACTGCCGTTGACTGTGCGAGCGCCCATGCTGATGCGCTCTTTGTGAACGCCGGGTTCATTGCGAAGATCGCGCAGATAGTCCGGTCGGAGGGCGGACCACATGGACACGCCGTCGGCTGCAAAGGGATGTGGTCCCGGGTCCGGCGAGCCGGCGACCACGATATTGGCAACGGTCGTATTCGCCACCCTGATATTCGAATTGCCGCTGCAGCGGACCGCCAGGTCTGCGCGCGAGGCCCCGGTCAGGTTTAAAGTCCGGGTGGGTAAGTTCTTCGGAGCGCTGGTGCGCCATACGCCGTCCCGTGCCAGAAGCATGACCTCACAGTTTGCTCCGATGGTTACATCCTTGGTCTTTGCGTCGCGGTCGGCAAGCAGTACCCGCCAGTGCTGCCAGGTGTTCGGGGGGATGTAGAGGTTGCCGTTGACCATCCCGTTAACGGTCCAGCCTGGCTGCAAGGTCCCTGATACGAGCGTGTCGCCTACAGTGCCAGCCGCACCTGGATCGAGGTAGCCGATCAAGACCAGGCGCTCTACCATCGCAGCCACGTTGGCAGGAATCTGGTCCCGGCTGTCATCGATAATGATGAAACCAAATCCGCCTGTGGATACCTGCAGGAACGTCGAGCCGTGGTGGTGGGCGTGGTACCAGAACGTCCCGCCCATGTGATCCGCAGGGATGTCGTAGACATAATCGCCGCCAAAGCCACCCTCAAACATGCGGGTAACATCGTCTCCCGGGGACTCTCCCGAAATATGCAGACCATGCGTATGAACGTTTGTAATGTTCGGATCTTTGAAATCATTGTGGACCGTGTCTGGCGCTTCATAGGGCAGCAAGTTCCGGAACCGCAGGACATACTTATTGCCCGGCTCCATGTGCAGGGTTGGTCCAGGTATCGAAAACGCGCCTCCTTCCTGGCGATAGGCCCGGGTAGTCAGCGTTTTGCCGTTGATATTGAAAGTTGCCTCTCCGTACTCGAGCACCCCAACGTAATGCGGTTCGGGTGAACTCACATAAGTCCAGGTGAAAGGCTCAGGATCGAGGATTTCGTTCGTCATTGAGGCGGAGACAGTTGAAGAAGTCCCCTTTAAAAATGTGCCTGAAAATATCACGAAGACGGCTAGCAAACTGAAAAAACCAATCCGTTTTAACATGGCGGCTCCTTTTGTATTCGTGTACATCCCCTGGGAGTACAAACAACCAGGATTGAAAGCGCAAAACAACGCTTCGCGGTCTAGTTTTAATGGATGTTCAGAAGGGGGATCGATGTTCGACTGACCGGTTATCTATTCTTATTTATTATCGTAACGAAAGCTGATTTTTTCTTTTAGTGTCAAATGTCACTCAAAAAACAGTAAGAATGTACTGGAATCGCTTACCAGGGGCCAGTCTTTCAACATTTGACACTTTGCACAACGTTTGAGGGAAGGCAGGATCTATTTAGAACCCAAAGATGCCGAGTATCCGGCGGCTTAATCGAGCACAGACAGCCCGGTTATATCCAATCCGAGCGCTCAACCACCAGGGTCACGCGGGTGAATTGCTCCGCTTCGCTTTCCATAAAAAGTGACCCGCCCACGATGGCGAGCAGCGTGGCGTGCAGCTGCAGCCCACCGGCGTGGGCCGCACTTTTTGAATCCAACCCTATTCCATCGTCCTCAATAACGATCTTCAATCCCCGGTCTTCTAACCCAACAACACGGAGGTTCAAAGTAAGCGCCCACCCCGGTCTGCGGGCATGTCGGGCAGCGTTGCGGACTGCTTCGCGCGCTGCGTAGAACAGCACTTCACCCACCAGCTCGGACGCGTTGTCAGCGCTTGTCTGGGCGAGCGGATCTACCTGCCATGACGTCCGGTCAAACGCATCAGCGAATTCCTCTTCGACCACTCTGCGGAGCGATGCAAGCCAGCCCCGGCGAGAGAATTCAGGGCTGGTGGCAGGCGGCATCCCGCGCAGCAGGTCGGAAAGTGCGGCGTGGGTCTCGGATAGTTTTACCCGCGCTTCCCCGTCCGCTTCTTTGAGCTCCAGGATAGCCGTATGGAGCTGCGGCAGGATGTCATCATGGAGGGCGCGCCGGGTGCGCCTATCGGCGACCTGGCTGTGCGTCATCCGGGTTCGCTGCAAGGCCATCAGCCTGCGTGAGATTTCAGCGCCGGCCTGCACGTCCAGCAGCCGTTCACAGAACGCGCGGGCAACCTCAATTTCTTCCTGTGCGTACAGCCCGCCATCGGTTTTTTCTGCCAACAGGAGTGCGCCGCTTGGCCCTCGCGCACTCCATAATGGTACTGCAACAGTCGCTCCCTGGTACTCCACAGGTGAGAGTGGGCGGAACAATTCATGCGGG